>NZ_JBEZLL010000029.1:0-131980 GCF_040652135.1 Streptomyces sp. NPDC048295 | reverse complement strand
CCACCCTCCACCGCACCACCCCCCACCACACCACCCTCGCCACCACCATCGCCCACACCTACCTCAACGGCACCAACCCCACCAACCCCCACACCACCCACCACCACACCAACCCCCACCACACCAACCTCCCCACCTACCCCTTCCAACACCAACGCCACTGGCTCAACCCCACCCGCAAAGCCACCACCGGCACACACCCCCTCGTCCCCACCACCGTCCACCTCTCCACCGGCCACACCGTCCACACAGGAAAGCTCGGTGCACGCGAGCACCCGTGGCTCGCCGAGCACACGGTCAACGGCACACCGCTCGTTCCGGCAACGGCCCTGCTCGACCTCGCCATGAGGGCCTGCCGAACCGTGGAGGAACTGACCCACGAAGCACCGTTCGTCGTCGACGAAACGGCCGAGGCCGAAGTCGAAGTGACGGTCGACGGAGACACCGTCGCCATCCACGCCCGGCACGGCGAGGACTGGACCCGGCACGCCACCGGCAGGCTCTCCGACCGGGCCGTCGAAGCCACGCCGCAGGTCTGGCCGCCCGACGCACCCGAGCTCGACATCCAGGACGCCTACCCGGAACTGGCCGAACGCGGCCTCGACTACGGTCCGTCCTTCCAGGGGCTGCGCCGCGCGTGGCGGCGCGACGGTGACCGGTTCGCCGAGGTCGAGCTGCCAGTGCCGAACGACGGTTACGACATCCACCCGGCCCTGTTCGACGCCGCACTGCACGTACTCGCCCTCACCGGCGACGGGACCACCGGCCAGGTCGTGGTGCCGTTCGCGTGGCGGGGTGTCCGGCTGTTCCGGCCGGCCGGCACGACGCTGCGGGTGCACATCGACCCGTCCAACCGGATCACCATCTGCAACCCCGACGGCGAACCGGTGCTGGTGGTCGAGGAGTTGGTGACCAGGCCGGCCACGTTCACCACCGACCACCTCCGCTCGCTGCACCGGCTCGACTGGGCCGAGCTCCCGGTTCGCCCGGCCGGCGGCCCGCCGGAGGACGTGCTCACCGTGTCCGGCAACACCCGGGAGACGGCCGCCGGGGTACTGGCGGCGGTTCAGGAGTGGATTGCCGCCGACCACGGCCGGACGCTCACCGTGATCACGTGCCGGGCGGTGGCCGCCCTGCCCGGCGAGGACGTCCCCCACCTGTGGCAGGCACCGGTCTGGGGGCTGGTCCGGACCGCGCGCACCGAGCACCCCGGCCGGTTCGTACTCGTGGACACCGACGGGACGCCCGCGTCCCAGGAGATCCTGAGCGCCGCGATCGCCACCGGCGAGGCGGAGGTCGCGCTGCGGGAGGGACGTGTCCTGCGCCCCAAAGTCGTCCGCACGGCACCCGAGCCGGGACAGGTCGACTTCGGTACCGGACCGGTGCTCGTCACCGGCGCGGGCGGGGTGCTCGGGCAGCGACTGGCCCGGCACATGGTGGCCGACCACGGCGTGCGTGACCTGCTTCTCGTCGGGCGGCGGGACATGCCCCACCCGCTGCTCACCGAGCTGACCGCGTCCGGTGCGCGGGTCAGGACGGCGGTGTGCGACATCGCCGACCGCGCTGCCGTCGCCGCGCTGCTCGACGAGCACCGGCCGACCGCGGTCGTGCACGCGGCGGCCGTACTGGACGACGCCACGGTGACCGAGCTGAGCCCGGAGCGGCTCGACGCGGTGTGGCGGTCCAAGGTGGACGGTGCGATGCACCTGCACGAGCTCGCAGGCGACCTGTCCGCCTTCATCCTCTTCTCGTCCGTCGCCGGCACGATCGGTAATGCCGGTCAGGCCAACTACGCCGCGGCCAACACCTTCCTCGACGCCCTCGCAGGCCACCGCCGGGCCACCGGCCGCCCGGCCACCGCACTGGTGTGGGGGCTGTGGTCCGGTGAAGGGCTGGGCGCGACCCTCTCCGAAACGGACCGCGCCAGGATGGCCCGCCTCGGCATCGTGCCGATGTCCGCCGAGACCGGTCTCGCCCTGTTCGACGCGGCGGTCGGATCCGGCGCCGCCGTCCTGATCCCGGCCACGCTGAACGCCGGCGCCGAGGCGCCCCCGTCCGTGCTCGGCGAGGTCGTACGGACGAGGGCACGGCAGTCGAGGCCTCTGCCGTGGACGCACACCCTCACCGGCCGGGATCCCGAGGAGCGGCAGGCGCTCTCGCTGGACCTGGTGCGCAGGACCATCACCGAGGTGCTCGGCATCCACGGCACGATCGATGCGGAACGCGGCCTGATGGACCTCGGTTTCGACTCGCTCACCGCGCTCGAACTGCGGGAGCGGCTGGTCTCGGCCACCGGGATGCAACTGGCGTCGACGCTGGTGTTCGACCATCCCACCCCTGCCGCACTGGCCCGCCATCTCAGCAGTGAGCCGGAGAAGCGCCCCGACCCCGTCGCGGCACACGACGGTGTGTTCCGCGCGCTGGAACAGCTCGTCGTCGACGCGGCGGGTGAGACACGAACGGCCGTGGCCAAACGCCTCCGCGGTGTCCTGGACGCACTCCGCGAGCCGGACACCACCGACCTCGCGACCGCGGCCGACGAGGAGATCTTCGAGCTCCTCGACAGGGAGCTGCGACCGTAGCGCCCCTTAAGCGACCGCTAAGCACCGCTGACCACCATGACGGGGAACCCGCCTGAGGAAGGACGCACATGGAGACCCACGACATCCGCGTTGTCGCGGTCGGGACGGCCCTGCCCGGCCCTCCGGTCGACAATGCGACGCTGGTGCGACGGTTCGGCATGCCGGCGGTGTGGGAGCAGTGGATCGACGCCTTCGTCGGCACCGACACCCGGCACTTCGCCAGGAACCTGGAGACCGGTGAGGTGCGTTACTCGCTGACCGACCTGTGCGAGACGGCGGGGCGGCGGGCGCTGACCGCAGCGGGTCTCACCGGCGCGGACATCGACCTGGTCGTGCTCGGCACCGCCACCCCCGATCTGCTCATGCCGTCCACCGCCTGCCTGGTCGCCGACCGGCTGGGCATCGACGGGGTTCCGGCGTACCAGATGCAGTCCGGCTGCACGGGCGCGCTGCAGGCACTCGACGTCGCCGCCCAGGCACTCGCCGGCGGCCGGTGCCGTACCGCGCTCGTCCTCGGCGCCGACACCAGTGCCCACCACCTCGACCTCGACCTGAATCTCGCCGACGCCCCGCCCGAGGTGCAGGTGAACGCCATGCTGTTCGGCGACGGCGCGGGCGCCGCCGTGCTCGACACACGGCCGGGCGAAGGCACACCCGTACTGCGGCACGTGTCGTGCAAGCTCGTCGGACTCGGACGCGAACCCGGTCAGGTCATTCCCTGGTACGGCCCGGCGGAACGGATCCCCGACGAGCTTCCGGTCAGCGAGGACTTCAAAGGCGTCGAGGAATCGGCCGGGCCGATGGCCGAGCGGGCGCTCGCCGACCTGCTCGACCGGCTGGAGTGGAAGCGGACCGAGATCGACTACCTCCTGCCGCCGCAGCTGTCCGGCCGGATGACCGAACGGGTGGTGGATGCCCTGGACATGGACGGGGCCGAGGTCGTCAGCCGGGTCACCGAGATCGGCAACACCGCCAACGCCCTTCCGTTCTTCCAGCTCGAACGGCTGCTGCCGCTGCTCGAACCGGGCGACCGCGCGGTCGGACTCAGCGTCGAGGCAAGCAAGTGGATCGAAGCATCTTACGCCGTGGAGATGCCGGGCAGTGACCTGCAGGACGACCTGGAAGGCATCTGACATGCAACCCGTCACGCAGCTGGCGCAGATCTGGCTGACGGTGTTCGGCATCGAGCCGGGACCGGACGACAACCTGGCCGACCTCGGCATGCGGTCGGTCAAACTCGTCGAGCTGATCCTGCAGGTGCAGGAGGAGTTGGGGGTGGCCCTCCCGCTGGAGACCTTCCTGGGGCCGACCACACTGCGCGAGGTCGCCGCGGAGATCGCCGCACAGGAAGGGACGCGTACATGACGGAAACAGTCACGGCGCCGGCCGGGCCGTATCTGTCCGCTCTGGACGATGACGACCTGTTCCTGATGCTGACCATCCGGCACTTCGAGTGGAAGCTGCTCGACCTGTTCGCCCGGGGCAGTCTGAACGGCACCACCCACACCTGCCTCGGCCAGGAGTACGTCCCCGTCGCGATGCGAGGGCTGTTCGACGAGCGCGACCACGTGTTCAGCAACCACCGCGGCCACGGCCATTACCTGGCACGGCACGAGGATCCGCGCGGCCTGCTCGCCGAGATCATGGGCCGTGAGGGCGCGGTGTGCTCGGGTGTCGGCGGCAGCCAGCACATCCTGCGTGACCGGTACCTCTCCACCGGCGTGCAGGGGCAGAGCCTGCCCGTCGCCGCCGGCGTCGCGCTGAGGCTCAAGCGCACCGAGCCGGGCGCCCTCGCATGCGCGTACATCGGTGACGGGACCTGGGGCGAGGGTGCCGTCTACGAGGCGCTGAACATGGCGCGGCTGTGGGAGCTGCCACTGCTGGTCGTGGTCGAGCACAACGGGATCGCGCAGTCGACCCCCACGTCCGTGCAGCTGGCCGGCAGCATCGGCGCGCGCGCCGCGGCGTTCGGCGCCGACCACGTGCGCAGCGGGTCCACCGATGTCAATGTGCTCCGCGAGGAGTTGGCTCCGGCCGTCGACCGGGTGCGCCGGCGAAACCGGCCACTGGTGGTGGAGTTGATCACCCACCGCGTCGGGCCGCACAGCAAGGGTGACGACGCGCGGCCGGAGGCGGAACGCCGGGCCGCCGTGCACAACGACTGGTACCAGCGCTACCCGGCGGGCCACGCCGAGCAGTTCCGGCGGCTCGACGACGCGGCGCGCGAGCTGGTCGACGCCGTGGCGGACGAGGTCGCCGCGCTGCCGCCGAGCAGGTGGACACCGTGAGAGTCGCCGAGAACCTCAATCACGCCCTGCACGACCTGTTCGCGACGAACCAGGACCTCATGCTGCTCGGCGAGGACGTCGTCGACCCGTACGGTGGCGCGTTCAAGGTCACCAGGGGACTGTCCACCAAGTGGCCCGACCGCGTGCTGGCCACGCCGCTGAGCGAGGGCGGCATCGTCGGCGTCGGTGCCGGGCTGGCCCTCGCCGGCGCACCCGCGATCGTGGAGATCATGTTCGGCGACTTCGTCGCGCTCGCGTTCGACCAGATCGCCAACTTCGCCAGCAAATCGGTGTCCATGTACGGGAGCAGACGCCCGATGCCACTGACCGTGCGCTGCCCGACCGGCGGCGGCCGGGGGTACGGTCCGACGCACAGCCAGAGCCTGCAGAAGCACTTCATCGGCCTGCCCGGGCTCACGCTGTACGAGCTGACGCCACTGCACGACAACCGACGTCTGTTCGAGCGCATCATCGACGCGGCGGAGCCCGCGATCGTGTTCGAGGACAAGGTGCTCTACACCCAGCGCATGTTCACCGATTCCGCAGTGGACGACCTGTTCTCCTACGACCTGCTCACCCCGGACGTGGCCAGGGTGTTCGTCGAGGACCAGGACACCTACGACTGCGTGGTGATCGCGCCGGGCGGTGTGGTGCACCGAGCGCTCTCCGCGGCCAGGTCGCTGCTGCTCGACGAGGAGATCACCTGCATGATCCTGGTGCCGGCCAAGCTGCACCCGTTCGATGTCGAACCCCTGTTGCCGGTGCTGCGCGGCACCCGGGCGATCGTGGTCGCCGAGGAGAGCACGGCCGACGGCACATGGGGTGCCGAGGTCGCGCACCGGCTGCACCGTCGGCTGTGGACGAGCCTGAGCGGCCCTGTCGGCCTCGCGCACTCCGCCGACAGCATCATCCCCACCGCGCCACACCTGGAGGCCGAGGTCCTGCTTCAGGACACGGGGATCCGTCGTGCCGTCCTGGAGGCCGTCCGTGGCTGAGATCCGTGTGCCCAAGCTGAACAACAACGACGACTCCTACGTCCTGCTCGAATGGCTCGTCGGCGACGAGGAGCCGATCGGTGCGGACGACGACGTGGCCACCATCGAGACGTCCAAGGCCGCCGAGGACCTGGTCAGTGTCGCGGGTGGCGTGCTGCACCACCTGGTTCCCGCCGGCGCCGCGTGCCGGCCCGGTGAGCTGATCGGCAGGGTGGTCCCGGCCGGGACGCCACGCGCCGAGCGGGCCGCGCCGACGGAGGCGGCCCGGGCGGCGGGCCCGAACGATGGCCCGGTGATCACCGCCCCGGCCCGGCAATTGCTGGCGGAGCTGGGCATCGACCCCGAACTGACCCGCACGCTCGGCGTGAAGGTCGTCCGGCGCAGCGACGTCGAGCGGCTGACCGCGCAGTCCGCAGCGGATGGGAACACCCTGACGCTGCCGACGGGTCAGCAGGCCGTCGCACGGACGGTGACCCGCTCGCACCAGACCATTCCCGCCGCGTACACGGTGATCCGGGTCGAGGTCGGCGGTGTGGTCGACAGGGCGCGGGAGTTGACGGGCGAGTGGCGCAAGCTCGTCGGGGTGCCCGAGTTCCTCGTCATGGCCGTCGCCGGCCTGCGCGAGCGCTTCCCGCTGTGCTTCGCCTCTCCCGTCGACGAGCGCACGGTGTCGGTCGCCGACGGCGCGCACGTCGGGGTGACCATCGACATCGGCAAGGGCCTGTACGTGCCCGTCGTGCGCGACGCGCACACCATGGGACTCAAGGAGATCGCCACCTCGGTCGGCGAGTTCAGGAACAAGGCCCTGCACGGTTCGTTCCGCGAGCAGGACCTGACCGGCGGCACGATCGCGGTGACGCTGCACAACGACGAGGACGTCACCGTCGCCGTACCGATCGTGTTCCCGGGCCAGGTCTGCGCGCTGGCGCTCGGCGGCATCCGGCCCGAACTCGTCCCCGGCGCGGACAGCGCTTCCGGCACCGATGACGTGCGGATCGCGCTGGTCGCACACGTCGGGCTGGCCTACGACCACCGGGTGCTGAACGGGCGCGACGCGGTGCTGTTCCTCCGCGCGGTCAAGGAATCTCTGGAGAAGATGGGAAGTGAGCGATGACCGGGACAAGGACGGCCGGCCGCGTGACGATAGCCGGTGCAGGACCGGTCGGCCTGATGCTCGCCTGCGAGTTGGCCCTCGCGGGCGTGCCGACCACGGTGCTCGAACGCAGGGCCGAACGCGGCCGGTCGTCGGGCGGCATGGTGCTGCACCCCCGGTCGCTCGATGCACTGCGGGCACGCGGGCTGGCCGACCGGTTCGTCGACGACAGCACACCGCTCTGGCCGAGAACCCACTTCGGGCTGTTCTACCTGGATCTGACCGAGCTGCCGGACGACCACTACTTCATAGTGCCCCAGGCGGTCACCGAGGCACGCCTCGCCGATCGCGCGGCGGAACTCGGCGTCGAGGTCCGCAGGGGTGCCGAGGTCGTCGGCGTCGAGCAGGACGACGACGGCGTCACCGTGCGCCTGGCGGACGGCACGGACGTCAGGTCCGCCTACCTCGTCGCCTGCGACGGCCCGGCCGGCCGGGTGGCCGACGCCGCCGGGTTCGAGTTCGAGGTGCTCGCGCCGTCGTACTACGGCGTGCTCGCGGACGTACCGGTGTTCGAGGGCAAGAACGACCAGTTCGACGTCGGTCTCTTCCAGCAGGGCCAGTTCGGCGTGCTGCCGCTCAAGCCGGGCGAGATCAGGGTGATGACCGTCGAGTTCACCGGTGAACCGCAGAGCGAGGACGTGCCGGTGACCGTCGAAGAGGTACGCGCCAGCGTCGAACGGATCACCGGGAAGGCGCCGGACCTCCAGGACCCCGTGTGGATGACCCGCTACGGCTACCCCACCCGGCTGGCGCGGCACTACCGTCACCGCAGGGTGCTCGTCGCGGGCGACGCGGCGCACGCACACCCGCCGTCGGCGGGGGACGGGCTCAACACCGGTATCCAGGACGCGGTGAACCTCGGCTGGAAGCTGGCCGCGGTGGCCGCCGGCCGCGCCCCGGAGTCCATGCTGGACACCTATCACGAGGAGCGGCACCCGGTCGGCCGACTGGCCTGCCGCCGGGCCCAGGCGCAGGTCGCCCTGATGCACCCGCTCGACCAGGTCGAGCCGCTGCGGGAGGTGATGTCCGACGTGCTGCGGCTCCCGGACGTCACACGCCACCTGGTCCGGATGCTGACGGACATCCGGTACCCGATGCCTGGGGACCACCCGTTGACCGGCGCCCGGATTCCCGAGGTGACGGTCGAGACCGCGGACGGGCCGAGGCCGGTCTCCGGGCTGATGCACTCCGGTCGCGGCGTGGTGCTGAACATGACCGGCGCACCGGTGACCGTGCCGACCGACCGGGTCGACGTGGTGGACGCCGAGCCGAACGAGGAACTTGCCGCCCCGACGGTGCTCATCCGGCCGGACGGCCATGTCGCCTGGGCCGGCGCCCCCGAAGGATTGCGGCTCGCCGTCAAGACCTGGTTCGGCTGACACCTACTGATATGGGCGCTTCCGTCACGGGAGCGCCCATGTCCTCGTGTCCCCCGCACGGAACTCGCCCCGGTCCCCGGCGACAACAGGAAAATCGCTGTTGACCGAGCGTTCGGTCCGCCGAAGCGGCCGGTCGGCGGGGGCTTCGTCGTGTGCGGCACGGGAGCAGTCCCGGGCGCCCTGTCCGTCACCCGCTGTGCCTTGCGGTACTGCCTTGCAGCTAGTTTGTGTGCAGGACAGGTACGCAGGCCCGTGGCGGCAGAGGTGCACGGGGGACGGGAGGTCGGGAAGAGTGTCGCTGCGCGGAGGTGACCCAGCCGAGATCGGCGGCTATCCGCTTGAGGCGCGGCTCGGCTCGGGTGGCATGGGCACGGTCTTTCTCGCCCGTACGAGCTCGGGGCGACCTGTCGCGATCAAACTGATCCACCAGCAGTTCGCGGGGGACGACGAGTTCCGCATCCGCTTCCGGCAGGAGGTGGCGGCGGCGAGGCGGGTGAGCGGCGCGTTCACCGCCGCCGTGGTCGACGCCGCCCCCGAGGCCGAGCAGCCGTGGATGGCGACGACCTACATCGAGGGGCAGACCCTCGCCCAGCGCATCGCGGCGAAAGGCCCGCTGAACGGAGGGGAGCTGAGGAGGCTCGCCATCGGGCTGGCGGAGGCGCTGCGCGACATCCACCGCGCGGGGGTCGTCCACCGTGACCTGAAGCCCTCGAACGTCGTCCTCTCGCCCGAGGGCCCGCGCGTCATCGACTTCGGCATTTCGCGCGCCGTGGACCAGCAGACGCTGACCATGACGGGGCGGGTCATCGGTACGCCGCCCTTCATGTCGCCGGAGCAGCTGCAGGCGCCGCGCGGGGTGGGACCGCGGTCCGATGTCTTCTCGCTGGGGACGCTGCTGGTGTACGCAGCCACGGGCCACGGGCCCTTCGACGCGGACAGCCCCTACATGACGGCCTATCAGGTGGTGCACGAGGAGCCGTCGCTGGGCGCAGTCCCGGAGGCCCTGCGCGCGGTCGTCGAGTCGTGCCTGGACAAGGAGCCCGAGGGGCGCCCCTCGGCGGACGACCTCCTCGTGCTGCTGCGGGACCTGCCGTCCGACCTCGGCGGGACCGACGCGAACGGGCTCGGCGCGGGCCGCACCCGCGACATGATCACCCAGCACCACTTCGCGACGCCGGCCGCTTTGGCACAGGCTTCCCCGGCCACCGCCCCGGCCGGTTCCGGTACGGGGAGCACCGGCACCCCCGTCGGCCGCCGCCTGCGTGGCCGGTGGCGGTCCGTGCTCGCGGCCGCGGTCGCGGTGGCGGCGATCGGCGGGGGAGTCGCCGTGCTGGAGGCGGGCGGCTTCGGGGGGAACGGCGGCGGCAAGGGCAACAGTGTCGCGGCGCCGGGTGTCGCACTTCCGGACGGCTTCGGGCCGTGGCGCAGGACTGTGCTGGGCGGTCAGGAGGACATCCCCGACGAACTGCGCTGCGTCGCGCGCGGCGACGCGCTGTTCTGCGGGGGCGGCGGTGTCGTCGGGACCCGTATCAGGGTCTCGGACGGCTCGCGGGTATGGACGGCGAAGAGCCCGGGCGTCCCCGTCCAGGGCATGCACATGGTGGGCGCCACCGACGACACGGTGCTCGGTTACCGATTCGCCGCCCAGGACGCCCCGCAGGACCCTCGCAGTGAGGTGGTGGCCATCGACGCGGACAGTGGCCGGGAGCTGTGGTCCGTGCCGTCCGGCGCCCAGTCGAAGGCCGTCACGGGGCGGACCCAGGACGCCGTGGTGGTCGGCTCCGCCGTCGTGACGGTCGACGCTTCCAACTCCCGCTTCGAGGCCCGGGACGCGCACAGCGGTACCGTTGCCTGGGAGACGCCGTTCCCCGCCGGCACACAGTGCGCTCCCGTCCCGGTGGGCCCGCAGCTCTTCGCGATGTGCGCGACGGACGCGGAGGTCGACGCCCTGGAGGTGCGCCACTCCACCCTGTACCCGGTCGACCGTGCCTCGGGGACGCTGGGCAGGCCCGTCTCGGTCGACGGCCCCGCCGTGCCGATGGGCGTCGCCGACGGCGGGCTCGTACTTTTTCAGGGGCACATGGAGGGGCCGGCGCTGGACGGCTACGACGGGGTGGTGCGGGTCCACCCGGCCTCGCGGAAGGTCACGTACTCCCGGCTGGCCAAGACGTACCCGGGGACGCCCGGCATGGTGGACGGCACCCTCTACATGAGCACGCAGACCGGTCTCGTCACGGCGCTCGACCCCGCGACCGGCCGGGAGAAGTGGTCCCGGCAGACCGGCGTGGAGGGCGCGTCGGGTCCCGTGGCGGGAGCCGGCGCGGTGTATTTCAGCTCGGCCACCGGCCGGGTGGTCGCACTGGCGCCGCAGGACGGCAAGCCCCTGTGGACAACGGACCCGCAGGCCGACGGTCTGACGGGCGAGCAGGGCGCGAGCCCGCGCGTGACCGTCGTGGGGCGTGCGGTGGTGGTGGCAGCGGCCAAGAACACCCTCTTCGCCTTCGACACGCAGAAGCCGCCGAAGGCGGGCTGACCCTGACGCAGCCGTGCGGAGTGCGCGCTCGCCGCCCGGTCCCGTCCCGCGTGTGCCGTCGGACCCGCTGGTGGTCCGCACGGCGGCGAGGAGCGATGTGGGCTCCCACCGCGCCGGCAGCCGACACCTCGGAGGAGGACCGGCTCGACGCCCTGGCCGCCGTGCGCGACGGCAGCTTCTCCCCGGTGCTGCTACGCGCTTTCCGTGACGGATGCCGCCGTCACCATCCTGCTCGACGAACTCGCCGCCGTGGTCGGCGACCGGTAGCCGACCACGGCGGGCGACGGCGTCAGTTCGCTTCGAAGACGGATCGGGCGCTGGTGACGACGGCACACTTGCCGGCCGCCCAGCGCAGTGCCATGGCGTGGTCCTCGGCGGAGAAGTCGGCGACCGCGTCGGCCACCACGAACGCCTGGATGTCCTGCATCCAGGCGTCGCACGCCGTCATGAGGACGCCGATGTGGGCGTAGACGCCGGTGACGACGATCTGGTCGCGGCCCTGCTCGCGCAGCCTCTCCAGGAGATCGGTGCGGACGAAGCCGCTGTACTTCCACTTCGTGAGCACCGTGTCGCCCTCCTCCGGCGCTACGGCATCCGCGATGGCGGCGGCCTCCGGCCCGGCCGGCAGGCCCGGACCCCAGAAGTCCTGCTGCAGACCGCGCTCGACCGCACTCTGGCCGCCGGGCTGCGCGGTATAGAGCACCGGTATACCGAGACGCCTCGCCTCCTTCCGCAACTCCGCCACATGCGAGAGAAGTTCGGGGATCGGTGAAGCCTGACGATCGTAGGCCGAAAGGAAGTAGTTCTGCAGATCGTGGACGAGAAGCACCGCGCGTGCGGGGTCGACGGTCCACTCGACCCGGTTGGCGGGCAGCTCGTCCGCGGCCGGCATGGGGTACGGGGCGATGGCGGGCAGGGCCATGGTGCTGGGACTCCGATCGGAGGAGAGACGGCGGGAGGGAGCGGAGGGAGGGGTCCGGTCCCGGGTCAGGTGTGCGGGGCGACGGCGGCGCTGCGGGCAGCGGCGGTCCGCAGGTCCTTCTTGGAGATCTTCCCGACACCGGTCTGCGGGAACACGTCCACGAACTCGACCCGGTCCGGCACCTTGTAGGCCGCCAGGCCCCGTTCGCGTACGAACCGCTTGATGTCGGCCGGCTTCGGCGCAGCCGCGCCCGGGCGCAGGACCACGTACGCGCGGATGCGCTCGCCCAGGTACGGGTCGGGCTCGGCCACCACATTGGCGTCGTGCACGGACGGGTGGGCGAGGATGTGGTTCTCCACCTCCTCCGCGGCGATCTTCTCGCCGCCCCGGTTGATCTGGTCCTTGGCGCGTCCCTCGACGACGATGTGCCCGCTCCCGGCGACCCGGACGACATCGCCCGTGCGGTAGAAGCCGTCCTCGGTGAATGAACGGGCGTTGTGTTCCGGTGCCCTCCAGTAGCCGCGGATCGTGTAGGGCCCCCGCGTCAGCAGGTGGCCCGTCGCGCCCGGTGCGACCTCGTGGTCCTCGTCGTCGACGACCAGAATCTCGTCGTCCGGCGAGATGGGCCGCCCCTGGGTGGTGACGATCAGCTCGACCGGGTCGTCCAGCCGGGTGTAGTTGACCAGCCCCTCGGCCATCCCGAAGACCTGCTGCAGGGTGCAGCCGAGCGCGGGCCCGACCCGACGCGCCGCCTCCTCGCTGAACTTGGCGCCACCCACCAGCAGGACATCGAGACTGCTGAGGTCGTACGCGGTGGCCGTCGCCGCCTGGGTCCACAACAGGGCCAGCGGCGGGACCAGCCCGGTGAGGGTGACCCGCTCCCGGTCGATCAGCGGGAAGGCCACCTCGGGCGAGGGCTGCGGGCACAGCACCACGCGTCCGCCGGCGTAGAGCGTGCCGAGCGAACCCGGCGAGGAGAGCGGGAAGTTGTGGGCCGCGGGCAGCACACAGAGGTACACACTGTTCTCGTCGACACGGCAGATGTCGTTGGATCCGCGCAGCGAGTAGATGTAGTCGTCGTGGGTGCGCGGAATGAGTTTCGGTACGCCGGTGCTCCCGCCGGACAGCTGGAGGAAGGCCAGATCGTCGGGGCGCGGAGGGGCACAGCTCACGGGATCCTCCGCCACGTCGGACAGGGCCTCGAATTCGCCCGGGTCCCCGGCGACGAACACATGCCGCAGTGTGCTTGCTCCGGATCGGGTCCTGGCGGCCAGCTCACGGTAGTCGTAGCCGCCGTGTTCCGCGGCGATGACGTAGGCGACCGCTTCGGTGAACTCGCAGAAGTACGAGATCTCCGTCTCGCGGTGGGCCGGCAGCGCGAAGACGGGCAGTGCGCCGATCCTGAACAGTGCGAAGACGACCTCGAAGAACTCCGCGACATTGGGCAGTTGCACCACCACCCGGTCGCCCTTGGTGATGTTCCGGGCGAGGAAGCCCGAGGCCAGCCGGTCGGCGCGCCGGTCCAGTTCCGCGTAGCTCCACCGGACCTCCGCGACGGGGTCGACCACGGCGATCCGGTCCGGATGCGCCTCGGCGCGCTCCCGGAGCACGGAGCCGAAGGTCTCTCCGCGCCACCAGCCTGCGGCCCGGTACCGTTCGGCGAAATCGGACGGCCAGGTCGGTGCGTCGTCGAGGCTCACAGTTCGGCTCCCAGGGCGCTGAGAAACGTACGGAACTTGGCTGCCGTCTCGGCGGTCTCCGCCTCGGGCTCGGACGCCGCCACGATGCCGGCACCCGCGTAGAGACGCAGGGTGCGCCGCTCGGCCTCGGCGCAGCGGATCGTGACGACCCATTCGCCGTCACCGGAGGCGTCGCCCCAGCCCACCACCCCGGTGAAGAAGCCGCGGTCGAACGGCTCGGTCTCCGCGATGACCCGACGTGCGGTTGCGGTCGGGGTGCCGCATACGGCGGGGGTCGGATGCAGGGCGCAGGCGAGTGTCAGCGCCGAGGTGTCGCGGGAGGCGAGCGTGCCGGTCACCGTGGTGGACAGATGCCACATGGTGGCGGTGCGGATCAGCGTCGGCCGGGCGGGGACGGTCAGCTCCGTGCAGTGCGGGGCCAGGGCCTGGTGGACGGCGTCCACGACGACGGCGTGTTCGTGCAGGTCCTTCACGGACTCCAGCAGCGCGGCGGCACGGCGGACGTCCTCGGCGAGGTCGGTGCTGCGCGGGGTGGACCCGGCGAGCGGATTGGCGACCACCTGTTGCCCCTGCCGGGAGACCAGCAGTTCGGGGCTTGCGCCGATGAGGGTGCGGCCGGCCCCCGTCGGCAGCGCGAAGGTGTAGCCGACGGGGTCGCGACGGGCCAGACGCTGGAGCATCGTGGGCAGGTCGAGCGGTGCGGGGGAGGTGAGTTCGAGGGTGCGGGCGAGCACCACCTTGCTGAACTCTCCGCGCCACATGCGCTCCACGGCCGAGGCCACGCCCGCTCCGTAGGCCTCGGGTCCGGGAACCGGGCGTATGTGCCAGTCCGCCGAGCCGGGCACCCCGACGGGCAGGGCGATCAGCGGATCGGAGGCGAGCGGCGGCGCGACGCGCAGTGCCGCCGGCACGCTCAGGGCGGCCGGTGCCCCGTGAGCGAACGGGACGGCTCCGATGACCACGGGCGATCGCTGCCCGGCCGCGCCGGCCTCGGCCAGCGTGGCCCTCACCCGGTCGTCCAGGGGTCTCTCGTCGTGCGGCACGGGTCGTGCCGCACCGTGTGCGAGCAGGGTGCGGCCAGGGGTGGCGAGGAAGCGGTCCCCGGGCGTGTAGGCGTCCAGCAGTGAGGTGGCCGCGCCTACGGCGGGGTGGGCCGGATCGGCCGGGGGTACGTGCGTGGCGACCTGGGATGCCGTCGACACGGGGGCTCCATTCTCGATGGTTCCGTCAGCGGGTGCGGTGGATGAGGTGTACGGATGGACCGAGGACCGTTCAGCGCGGGGTGGCGCCGCCGTCGACGTACAGCTCCTGCAGGGTGATGTGGCGGGCACGGTCCGAGGCGATGAACGCGACGGCCTCGGCGATGTCCTCGGGGGTGGCGATGCGGCCGAGCGGTATGCCGGTGCGGTAGGTCGCCGGGTCCCCGTCGACGACTCGCCGCTCGGCATCGGAGCCGGTCCACAGAGCGCGTTGCATCGCCGTGTCGGTGGAGCCGGGTGACACCACGTTGCAGCGCACACCGCTGCGGGCGAGTTCGAGCCCCAGGCATTTGGTGAACATGACGGCCGCCGCCTTCGACGCGGCGTACGCGGCCATACCGGTGCGTGGTGTCCCGGCGGCGTTGGAACCGACGGTGATGACGCAGCCGTTGCCCCGGCCGGCCATCAGCGGTGCGAGGGTCTGCGAGACATGGAGGACACCGTTGGTATTGACCGCGAAGGTGTCCGACCAGTCCTTCGCGGAGAGTTCGGTGGCGGGGCCGGTGCGAAGGATGCCCGCGACGTTCACGAGCACGTCGACCGGGCCGAGTTCGCGCTCGGCACGCGCCACGACGCGCTCCACCGAGGGACGGTCGGTTACGTCCATGACGTATGGCTCCAGACGGCCTGCCGGGCGGTCGCCGCCAGGGTTCTTCTCCTGTCGCCGGTGCCACTCCTCGGCCAGGGCGTCGATGCCGTCGGGTGCGCGGTCGGTGGCGGCGACCCGGGCGCCGAGGCCGGCGAACAACTCGGCGACAGCCGCCCCGATGCCTTGTGCGGCACCGGTCACCAGGACAGTGCGGCCGTCGAACTCGCCGCTTCTGCCCGGTATGTGCTCAGGCATGAGCAACCTCCTGTGGGGAAAGTTAGGTAAGGGTAACCTAACTTGTTCGCGATGAGGTCGGTGCCCCGATGGGCCGGATCGAAGTGTTACGGGTGGCCGGGCAGGCGGAGTTGGGGTGGGCGGGGATGTGTGGCGCCGGATTGAAGGTCATGTGTTCGGCGTCGATAAGTTAGGTTAGCCTTACCTTGGTTTGGGGTGGAGTCGTCGGCGTCCCGACGGGGCCGCCGTCTTCTCCCGTTCCCCCTCCCGCACGCCACGACCGGGCGCACCTGGCCCCGTGCCGTTGCGTCGTGACCACCACCGACACGTGGACCACGCTGTCGGCACCCATCCCCGCAGGAGCAACCGATGCAACAGACCTTGTCGCCCGAACGCGTCCGAGCGGACGTCGCGGAACTGCTCGACTGCGACCCCGCCGACATCGCGCCCGAGGAGAACCTGGTCGACCTGGGCCTGGACTCGGTGCGGATCATGACGCTGGTCGGGCGCTGGCGTGCCGCCGGAGCGGTCGCGCTGGAGTTTCCCGACCTGGCCGAGCAGCCCGAACTCGCCCACTGGACAGCACTTCTGACGGGGCATTCAGCATGAGCCGGATCGACCACCGGCACCGGCACCTGGACCGGATCGCGGAGGTCCGGGCGGGTCTCCACGCCGAGAAAGTGGGCTACCCGATCGGAATCCGCGCGGCCGAAGTCGTATGCGTGGTCGCGGTCGGCGCCGGTCTGCTGCGGGTGACCCTGGGCGGTGCGGGCACCGAGGGGTTCGAGGCCCACGCGCCGGACGAACACGTGAAACTGCTCTTCCCGGACCCTGACGGCACACTGCGGCTGCCCGAGCCCGACGGGGCGATGCTGCGCTGGCCGAGGCCGGCGCCCATCTCGCGGGAGTACACCGTGCGCCGCCACGACCCGGTCGCGGGCGAGATCGACATCGACATCGCCGCGCACGAGGGCGGCCTCGCGTCGGACTGGGCGCGTGCGGCCCGGCCCGGCGACATCGTGCACGTCGCGGGGCCGCCCGGTGGGCTGATCGTCCCGCACAGCTACGACCGGTACCTGCTCGCCGGCGACATCACGGCCCTGCCCGCCATCGCGCGATGGCTGGAGGAACTGCCCAGGGGTGCGAAGGGCTGGGCGTTCGTCGAAGTCACCGACGCCGCGGAGGAGATCGAGCTGTCCGCTCCCGACGGCGTCGAAGTGCGCTGGCTGCACCGCGGAGATCTGCCGGCGGGAGCCGGCGACGCGCTGGCAAAAGCCGTGACCGCCGTGGCCGTGCCCGAGGGGGAGCGGGTCTACGTGTGGGTCGCGGGTGAGGCGGGACAGATCAAGCCGCTGCGCCGCTGGGTCCGCGACGAACTGCGCCTGGACCGGGCCGATCACGACATCACCGGCTACTGGAAGCGCGGCGTCGCCGACTTCGACGAGGACGACCACTGACCAGCCGGTCGGACAGGGGCGGGCAGGACGCCGCCGCCCCGTCGTACCACCACAGGGCCGTCGAACAGGACGGGCCCCACGCAACCAGCAAGGAGCACCACATGTCCATACGCAGATCGTTCGGCCTGGCAGGAGCCGTGTCCCTGGCCCTCGTCCTGACCGGATGCGGGTCGTCGTCGCAGGGCGGGCCGGAAGCCTCCGGCAAGGGGAAGACCCGTGTGTTCGCCGCGGACAACGGCGAGATCACCATCCCCGCCCATCCCGAGCGTGTGGTGGCCACCGGCTATGCCGTGCCCGCCCTCATCGAGGCCGACGCACCGCTGGTCGGCATCTCGTCGTGGAAGCGCGGCGAGCCGATGATGTCCGAGGAGGACCTGGCCGAGTACAGGAAGCTCCCCAAGGTGGCGGGGGAGCAGGCGGCCGAGACCAACTACGAGGCCGTCGCCGAGGCCGACCCCGACCTCATTGTCATCGGTGTGCCCGCCCCCGTGCTCGGCGACATCGACGTCAAGCGGCTGGAGTCGATCGCCCCGGTCGTGGCGATCGGCCCGACCGTGCCCTCCGCGTGGCGTGAACTGTCCCGCAAGCAGTCCGACGCCGCGGGCTCGCTCAAGCAGTTCGACGTCGCGAAGGACTCGTACGGGTCCAGGGCCGCGGAGCTGGCCGAGAAGTACAAGGACGTGCTGCCCCAGCTCAAGCTGGGGCACGTCGGCGCGTACGGTGACGCCGCCAAGGGCACCTTCCAGCGCGAGTTCAACGGCTCGTGGGGCACCAACATCGCCGAGGACCTCGGCGCGAAGTACTACGGCAAGGTCAAGAAGCCCGGCCCCGGTTCGCAAGCGGTCAGCGAGTACCCGTCCATCGAGGAGCTCCCGGCCGCCTTCCGCGAGGCCGATGTCATGACGTACTCGGTCAACGCCGACGGCAGCATCCCCAAGTCCGTCCAGTACGTCCTGGACTCGAAGCTCTGGAAGAACCTGCCCGCCGTCAAGGCCGGCAAGGCCTTCCCGTTCCGCTACACCGAGGCCGCGACCTACGGCGAGGCCATGCAGACCCTGGACGCGATCGACGAGTCGCTCGCTCCGCTGCTGAACCGGTGACCGTCGCGGGCCGCGCCTCCCGGACGGCGAGAACCGGGCGAGCCGGGCCACGGATCGGCCTGCTCGTCGGCGGACTGCTGCTGCTGGCGGCGATCGCCGTGCTCGGCATGGGCGTCGGGGCCCGCCACGTTCCGCCCGCCGAGGTCGTGCGGGCACTGCTCGACCACCGGGGCACCGACGACCAGGTGATCGTGCGCGACATACGGGCGCCGCGCGCGCTGCTGGCCATCGCGGTGGGCGCCGCGCTCGCGGTGGCCGGTGCGCTGATCCAGACGCTGGCCCGCAACCCGCTGGCCGAGCCCGGCATCCTCGGGGTCACCGCGGGCGCCGGGTTCGCCGTCACCGTCGGCTCGGCGCTCGGGCTGGCCGGCGGACAGGCGGGCGAACTGGGCTTCGCGATCGCCGGATCCGTGCTCGCGGCACTGCTGGTCGCCGCGGTCGGGCAGCGCTCACCACTGCGCCTGGTACTCACCGGCGTGGCCCTGACCGCGGTGCTGGGCGGCGTCGCGCTGGGCATGCGGCTGATGCTCCCGGACGTCTTCGACGTCTACCGGTTCTGGTCGGTCGGTTCGCTGGCGGGCCGTGAACAGGCGCCCCTGGCACTGCCGTTGACCGCGATCGCCGTGTCCCTGCTCGGTGCGCTGCTGCTGAGCCGGGCACTCAACGCCCTGATGCTGGGCGAGAGCGTGGCCCGGACACTGGGCGCGGGCGTGGGCCGGGTGCGGGCCGCGGCGCTGGTGCTGATCACCGTGCTCAGCGGGGCGGCGACGGCGGTGGCCGGGCCGATCCTGTTCGTCGGACTGATCGTGCCGCACCTGGTACGCAGACCGGCGGCGGGCTCGGTCCCGTGGCTGATCCTCTACACGATGGTGCTGGGCCCGATCCTGCTGCTGGCCGCCGACATCGGGTCGCGGGTGCTGCTGCCCACCGGTGAGGTGCCGGTGGCCGTCGTGACCGCGTTCCTCGGCGGCCCCATGCTGATCTGGGCCGTTCGCCGCTACGGGGCGGGGTCGCTGTGACCGCACTCGGACCGGGAGCCGGACGCCGCACGGTGCTGCTCGTCGCGGTGATGCTCACCCTGATGCTGGGCCTGGGACTGCTCGGGCTGTGCTACGGCGCCTCGTGGTCCTCCCCCGGAAGGGTGTTCGCCGTGCTGACCGGGGCGGAACACTCCGTGGTGATCCGCGACTGGCGGTTGCCGCGGGTGCTGGCCGGGCTCGTCTTCGGCGCCGCACTCGGGGTGGCGGGGGCGCTCTTCCAGAACCTCACCCGCAACCCGATGGGCAGCCCGGACGTCATCGGCCTCGACGCGGGCGCCTACACCGGCGCCCTGGTCGCCCTCACCGCGCTGTCGGGCACGTCCGCCCAACTGGCCGTCGGCTCGGTAGCCGGCGGGCTGGCCGTCGCGGCGGCGATCTACCTGCTGTCGTTCGAACGGGGCTTTTCCGGGATGCGGTTGGTGGTCATCGGAATCGCCGTCAACGCGATGGTGACCGCGGTCAACTCGTGGATCGTGCTGCGTGCCGAGCTGGAGGTGGCGATCGCCGCCGTCGGCTGGAACGCCGGATCGCTCAACGGCGTGGGCTGGGCCGACCTGGGGATTCCGTTCTCGGTGATCGCCGTGCTGCTGATCCTGATGACCACGAGGGCGCACGCCATGCACCAGGCATCGCTCGGTGACGCGATCGCGGTGACCACCGGGGTCGGGCTCGACCGGCTGCGGCTGCTCATGGTGCTCGTCGGCGTCGGCTGCACGGCCACGGTGACCGCGGTGGCCGGCCCGATCGCGTTCATCGCCCTGGCCGCCCCGCAGATCGGCCGCAGGCTAGCGGGCGCGGCCGGCGTACCCCTGCTCCCGGCCGCGCTGAGCGGAGCGGTGCTGCTCCAGGGCGCCGACCTGATCGCCCAGATGCTGCTGGCGCCCGTCGCACTGCCCGTCGGCGTGGTGAGCACCGCGATCGGCGGCTGCTATCTGATCTGGCTGCTGACCAAGGAGGTGAGGCGCGCGTGACCGCACGCCTGACGGCGCGGGAGATCACCCTGCGCCACGGAGACCGGACGGTGGCCACACGTCTGAGCCTCGACATCCCCGACGGCGCGTTCACCGCCGTCGTGGGCCCCAACGGCTGTGGCAAGTCGACCCTGTTGAGCGCGCTGGTCCGGCTGCTGCGCCCGGACTCCGGGCACGTGGAACTCGACGGCCGAGACCTCGGCGGCTACGCGGCCAAGGCACTGGCCAAGAGACTCGGCTTCCTGCCGCAGGACCCGCTGGCACCCGACGACATCAAGGTCCGGCAGTTGGTGGGCCGGGGTCGGTTCCCGCACCAGTCGATGCTGGCGCTGTGGTCGCGGGACGACGAGGCGGCCGTCGACGAGGCGATGGCCGCCGCCGGAGTCGAGGACCTGGCCGGCCGGCCGGTGCAGGAGCTGTCCGGCGGACAGCGGCAGCGGGTGTGGGTGGCCATGGTGCTCGCCCAGCAGACGCCCTGCCTGCTGCTCGACGAACCGACGTCGTTCCTCGACATCACTCATCAGTACCAACTGCTCGGCCTGCTGGCCGGACTGCGCAACGAGGGCCGCACGGTGGTCGCGGTCCTGCACGACATCAATCAGGCATGCCGGTTCGCCGATCACCTGGTCGCCATGAAGGACGGCCGGGTGGTCGCCGAGGGCGCCCCCGGGGACATCGTGGACGCCGCGCTGATCAAGGACGTGTTCGACCTGCCGAGCGTCATCGTCCCCGACCCGGTGACCGGCACACCGATGGTCGTTCCCACACTTCAAGGAGAGTAAGTTGAGCCCCACAAGCGTGCCCTCGGACGGCCTTCTCGCCCTGACCGGGGCCCAGTTGGGCATCTGGAACGCGCAGCGCCTCGAACCCGACTCGCCCTACTACGTGGTCGGCGACGTGGTGGAGATATCCGGCACCGAGCCGGTCGACGCGGCCGCGCTGGCGGAGTCGGTCCGGGCGACCACCGAAGAGGCCGAGACCCTGCGGCTGCGGGTGTACGACACCCCGGACGGGCCGCGCCAGGCGGTGAGCGGGGAACCGGTCGGGCTGCCCGAGGTGATCGACGTCAGCGGTGCGGCCGACCCCGTGGCCACGGCACGGGCGCTCGTCGAGGACGAGCGGGGGCGGGCCGCCGAGGCGTGCCGGGGGATGGTCGACCGGGCGCTCTGCTCACGTACCGTCATCAAGCTGTCGGACCACGAGGTCTGGTACACCCAGCTGGGCCACCACCTGGTCTTCGACGGCTACACCGCCTCCATGCTCGCCCGCCGCACCGCCGCCCACTACACCGCCCTGGTGCGCGGGACCGAGACGCCACCGTCGGCCTTCGGCCGCTTCGCCGACCTCGTCGCCGCCGACCGGGCCTACCGGGACAGCGACCGGTCCGCCGAGGACCGCGCCTACTGGGTCGAGCGGTTCACCCCGCTGCCCGACCTCGACGATCCCGGCACCGGCGCCTCCTCGCCCGGCCGCACCCTGACCGCCCGCGCCGTCGTCACCCCCGACGACACGGCCCGGCTGCGCGCCTTCGCCGACCGGGTCGGCGTCACCTGGGGCGAGGCTCTGATCGCCGCCTACGCCGCCTTCCTGCACCGCATGCTGGGCCGCACCGACGTGGTGTTCGCGCTGCCGCTGATGTGCCGGGCCGGCTCGACCGAACTGCGCACCCCCGCCATGGCGGTCAATGTGCTGCCGCTGCGGGTGACCGTGCGCGCCGGGGACGACCTCGTGGAACTGAGCCGGCGGGTCGCCCGCGCCATGCGCGAGATGCGCGACCACCAGCGGTACCGGGGCGAGGACCTGCCCCGGGACCTCGCGGCGCCCGGTGCGGGCGCGCTGCTGCACGGACGCGGGATCAACCTCAAGGCGTTCGACCTGGCGCTCGACTTCGCCGGAGCCGCAGGGGTGATGCGCAACGTCGCGGGCGGTCCGCCGGAGGACATGGGCCTCAGCGTCCTGCCGACCCGCGACGGCGGACTGCTGCTCGGCTTCGAGGTCGACGCCCGCTCCAAGGACCAGGACGCGGTCGACGGCCTGCTGTCCGGGCTCCGGGCACTGCTGTCCGGGCTGACCGAGGGCCTGCCCGTCGGACGGATCGCCCTGGCCGACGACGTGGACCGGCTGCTGGGCGACTGGTGCCCGCCCGCACTGCCCGGCACACCGGTGGACGTGCCGGCCGCCTTCGACGCGATGGCCGCCGCCGGCCCCGGGCGTACCGCCCTGGTCTGCGGGGACGACCGGCTGTCGGCGGCCGAACTGGCGGACCGGGTGCACCGGTCGGCCCGAGCCCTGCGGGCGCGCGGGATCGGGGCCGACGACGTGGTGGCGCTCGCGCTGCCGC
Source organism: Streptomyces sp. NPDC048295 (assembly GCF_040652135.1). Taxonomy (NCBI): domain Bacteria; kingdom Bacillati; phylum Actinomycetota; class Actinomycetes; order Kitasatosporales; family Streptomycetaceae; genus Streptomyces; species Streptomyces sp. NPDC048295. The sequence continues at coordinate 109,437 of NZ_JBEZLL010000029.1, read as the reverse complement.
GCTCCGCCGACTCGGTCGTCGCCCTGCTGGCGGTGCTGGACGCGGGCGCCGCGTTCCTGCCCCTGGACGTCGCACACCCGCCCGAGCGGCTGCGCGAGCTGATCGACGACACCCGCCCCGCACTGGTACTGACCGCCGGTGCGGTCGACGGACTGCCCTGGAGCACCCTGCGCGCAGAGGCCGCCGGGCTGTCCGGCGCGCCCCTGACCGCCGGCGAACTGGCCGCGCCCCGGCACCCCGAGCACCTCGCCTACGTCATCCACACCTCAGGGTCGACCGGACGGCCCAAGGGCGTGCTCGGCCGGGTCGGCGGCCTGGCCGCACTGCTGCACCACCAGCGGTCGACGGTCGTCGCCGAGGCCGAACGGGCCACGGGCGGACGGCTGCGCGCCGCCCACACCTACTCGTTCGCCTTCGACTCCGCCCTCGACCATCTGGTGTGGCTGCTGTGCGGGCACGAACTGCACGTCTACGACACCGAGACCACCCGCGACGCCGACGCCCTGCTCGCCGCGTACGCCCGCGACGGCATCGACATCGTGGACACCACACCGTCGATGGCCTCGCCCCTGGTCGACGCCGGCCTGCTGGACCTGAGGCCGGCACTGCTGGTCCTCGGCGGCGAAGCCACACCGTCCGCGCTGTGGCGGCGGGTCGCCGGCTCCGGGATCACCGCACGCAACATGTACGGGCCGACCGAGGCGACCGTGGACAGCACCACCGCGCGGATCGACGCCGGCGAACCGACCATCGGCCACCCGCTCGCGGGCACCCGGACCTACCTCCTGGACAGCGCACTGCAACCGGTGCCGCACGGCACGGCGGGCGAACTGTACCTGGCCGGACCGCACCTGGCCCGCGGCTACCTCGGCAGGCCCGGGGCGAGTGCCGAGCGCTTCGTCGCCGACCCGTTCGGCGCGCCGGGCGAGCGGATGTACCGCACCGGCGACCTGGCCCGCTGGGTGCCCGGACGGGGCCTGGAGTACCGCGGCCGGGGCGACGGACAGGTCAAGATCCGCGGCCACCGGGTGGAGACCGGCGAGGTCGAGGCGGCGCTCGCCGCGGTGCCCGGGGTCACCGCGGCGGCCGCCGCGGTGCGGGCGTCCGGACTGGTCGGCTACGTCGTGTCCGCCTCGGTCACCGGGGACGAGGCCCGTGCCCACCTGGCCGGGCGGCTGCCCGGGCACATGGTGCCCGGGGCGGTGGTGGTGCTGGACCGGCTGCCGGTCACACCCAACGGCAAGCTCGATCGCGCCGCCCTGCCCGCACCCGCGCTGCCCGGCGGCGGCCGGGAGCCGAGCACCGGGCGGGAGCGGCTGCTGTGCGCGGTCCTCGCCGAGGCGCTCGACGTCGAACGGGTCGGCGTGGACGACGACTTCTACGCACTCGGCGGGGACAGCATCACCGCGATCACCGTCAGCAGCAGACTGCGGGCTGCGGGCCTCGGACTGCGACCGAGGGACCTGCTGGCACGCCGCAGCTTCGCCGCCCTGGCAGCCTCCGCCGAACTGCTGGATGAGACCGCCGAGCCGGTGGACGACCCGGTCGGGTCCGTGCCCGCCCCGCCGATCGTGCGCGACCTGCTCGACCCGCATCCCGACGTGGACGTCGTCGCCGGGTACGCGCAGTGGACCGCTCTGCGGGTCGACGGACTCGACCACGACGACCTGGTCACGGGCGTGCAGGCCGTGCTCGACCACCACGACGCCCTGCGGCTGCGGGTGGCCGACGGCCTGGAGACGCTGCCCCGCGGCCTGGTACGGGCCGTCGTCGGCGAGGCCCACGGCGAGGACGTGCCGGACCTGGCCCGGCGACTGGCGGGTGAACTCGACCCGCGGTCGGGCGACCTGCTGAGGGCAGCCCTGCTCCGTACCGGCGACGACACCCCGGACCGGCTGGTCGTCGTCGTGCACCACCTCGCCATGGACGGTGTGTCCTGGCGGATCCTGCTGCCCGACCTCCACACGGCCTGCACGGGCGGCTCTCTCGCCCCGGTCGGGACGTCCTGGCGGCAGCACGCCCTGCTCCTCGCCGCCCAGGGGGAATCCGGCGCACGGCGCGGTGAACTCGCCCACTGGCGGACCGCCCTCGACTCCGCGTCCCGGCTGGGCGCCCGTCCGCTGGACCGGACGCGCGACACGGTGGCGACCGCCCACCGGTCGGTCACCGTGGCCTCGGCCGAGGCCACCGAGGCGCTGCTGACCACCCTGCCCGCGGCGTACCGCGCCGGTGTCGACGAGGTACTGCTGGCCGCGCTCGTGCTCGCCCTGCGGGGCTGGGGCGTGCGCGGCGACGCGGTGACCGTGTCGATGGAGGGCCACGGCCGCGAACACCTCGACCTGTCCCGCACCGTCGGCTGGTTCACCAGCGAGTACCCGGTGCGCGTCCCCGCCTCCGACGGCGTGCGGCAGGTGCTCCGCGCCGCCAAGGAGGCCCGGCGCGCGGTCCCCGACGGCGGTGTCGGCTACGGCGTCCTGCGTCACCTCGATCCGGAGGCCGGCAGTGAACTCGCGGCCACCCCGCCACCGGACGTGCTGCTCAACTACCTGGGCAGGTTCGCCCCGTTGACGGGAACCGGATGGCGCCTCCCGGAGCGCGACGCCTTCTCGGTGATCGAGCCCGACGCCAAGGCCCTGGAACAGGTGCTGGCGCTCAACTGCTTCGTCCACGAGGAGGACGAGCCGCGGCTCGCCGTCGAGTGGACCGCCGCGACCGGGGTGCTCGGCACCGACGCCGTGGAGGCCCTCCAGCAGTCCTGGGCCGCTGCCCTGGACGCGTTGGCCGCGCACGCGCTCCACACCCCGGGCGGGCTCACCCCGTCGGACCTGCCGCTGGTCGGCCTCGACCAGACCGCCATCGACGCCCTCGAACGCACCGGCCGCATCGCCGACGTACTGCCCGCCACACCCCTGCAGCTCGGGCTGTCCTTCCACACCCTGGCCCGCGACGACCACGACACCGACGTCTATGTCGTCCAGGCAGTGACGACCCTGGCCGGCGAGCTGGAGCCGGACCGGATGGCCGAGGCCGCGCGTGAACTGCTGCGCCGCCACCCCGCTCTGCGCGTGTACCTGGCCACGGCCGGGGACGACGTGGTGCAGGTGATCCCCGCCGAAGTCGCCCTGGACTGGCGGGAGGACGACCGGTTCCCCGAAGCGGCCCGCGCCGATCTGGAGCGCCCCTTCGACCCGGCCCGGCCGCCACTGATCCGCTTCCTGCTGTCCCGGTCCGGGCCCGCCGAACACAAGCTGGTGATCACCAATCACCACGCCCTGCTCGACGGCTGGTCGATGCCGCTGGTCGGCCGCACCCTGCTCGCCATCTACGCCGAGCTGAGCGGTGGCCCCGCCGCACCCGCCGCCCCACCGCCGGCGGAGTACTTCCGGTGGCTGGCGGGCCGGGACCGGGAGGCGTCGCTCGCCGTGTGGCGGGACGCGCTGGCCGGCATCGACGACGCGACACGGCTGGCACCCGCGAGCACCGGGACCGGCGTCGAACGCCCCGGCCGCGAGAGCGTCGCGCTGGGCCGCGAGTTCAGTGACCGGCTGCGGGCGTTCGCCCGCGAGCGGGGAGTCACCCTGACGACCGTGTTCCAGACGGCGTGGGGCCTGTTGCTGGGCAGGCTCACCGGACGCCGCGACGTCGTCTTCGGCTGCCCGGTGTCCGGGCGGCCCGCCGAGGTCGACGGCGTCGAGTCGATGATCGGCCAACTCGGCACCACGGTCCCGGTACGCGTCAGGCACACCCAGGACCAGACCGCGCTGGACCTGATGGCACAGGTGCACGCCGAGAGCGTCGTACTGGCCGAGCACCACCATGTCGGCCTGCCCGGGATCCAGCGGGCGGTGGGCATCGGCGAGCTGTTCGACACGATGCTGGTCATGGAGAACTTCCCGCTCTCCGGCCGGAAGCGCACTCCGCTCGCCCCCGGACTCGACCTGGCCGGGGTGGACATCACCGACGCCACGCACTACGCGCTGACCGTCGTCGTGATCCCCGACGAGGAGATCACCATCGGCCTCGGCCGCCAGCCGCGCGCCTTCGCCGCGGCGACCGTGCGCGACTACGGCCGCTGGCTCCACAACCTCCTGCGGGAGATCGTGGACGACCCGGACCGGCCCGCGATCCGGCTGCCCGCACTCGACGCCGACGAGCGGGCGCGGATGCTGCGGACCGGCACCGGAACCGTCCCCGCCAGGACCCGCGGTCACTGGCTGGAGGAGTTCGCCGCCTGGGTGCGGCGCAAGCCCGATGGCGAGGCCCTGGTCTGCCGGGACCGCAGCCTCGGCTACGCCGAGCTGGACCGGCGGGCCAACCAGGTGGCCCACGCGCTGATCGAGCGCGGGGTACGACCGCAGGACCCGGTCGCGGTCCTGCTCGGCCGCGACATCGAGATGACCGTGGCACTGTTCGGCGTGGCCAAGGCGGGCGCCGTGTACGTACCGATGGACGCGAGCTACCCGCGCGAGCGGCTGGCCTACATGTTCGACGACATCGCCCCGGCCGCGGCCGTGACGGCCGGCGCCGAACTGCCCGTCGACCGCGATGTCCCGGTCCTGCGGCTGGACGACCCGGCCGCCCTCGCGTCCGTACCGGACACCGACCCGGCCGAGGCCCGTGCCGGGCTCACCGAGGACGCGCTCGCCTACGTCATCTACACCTCCGGGACCACGGGGCGGCCCAAGGGCGTCGGCGTGACCCACCGGGGTGTGCCCGACCTGATCGCGCTGCAGGAGGAGGTCGTCGGGGTCACCGAGCACGACCGGTACCTGCACTTCGCGTCGACCGGCTTCGACGTCGCGTTCTGGCAGACCATGGTGCCCCTGCTCTCCGGCGGCACGTCCGTGATCGCGCCCGAGGAGGTGCGTGTCCCCGGCGACGAACTGCTCGACTACATCGTCGAGCACCGGGTGACCGGAGTGAACCTGCTCCCTTCGTTCCTGGCCGCGATGCCCGACGGCCGCACCGTCGGCCCAGACGTGTTCTTCGTCGTCGGCGCCGAGCGCCTCGACCCCGGACTGGCGCGACGCTGGGGCCGGGGCCGCCGGGCGCTCTTCAACGCCTACGGTCCCACCGAGGTCACGATCAACTCCACGACCTGGCACTACGACCCGGACGACGCCGGGCCCCTGCCGATCGGCCGCCCCGACCCCAACGTCCGCGCGTACGTCCTCGACGGCGGACTCCAGCCGGCCGGTGCCGGTGTGACGGGCGAGCTGTACCTCGGCGGGCCGAGCCTGGCCCGCGGCTACCTTGGCCGGCCCGCCCTGACCGCCGCCGCCTTCGTGGCCGACCCGTACGGCCCGCCGGGCGAACGGATGTACCGCACGGGCGACCTGGTGCGGTGGCGGCCGGACGGACAGCTGGTCTTCCTCGGCCGCGCCGACCACCAGGTCAAGATCCGTGGCTTCCGCGTCGAGCTCGGCGAGATCGAGTCCGCTCTGACCGGCCACCCCGATGTGCGCGCCTGCGCCGTGATCATGCGGGAGGGCAGGCTCGTCGGCTATGTCATCCCGACCGACGACGCCCGCCTGGACCCCGCAGGGCTGCGCGAGTATTTGGCCGGGGAACTGCCCGACCACATGGTGCCGACGGCGCTCGTGCCGATCGACCGGCTGCCGCTGAGCCCCGGCGGCAAACTCGACTCCGCCGCGCTCCCGGCCCCCGGGACCGCGGCCACCGCGCGGCGCGAACCCGCCACCGAGGCGGAGGCGGTGCTGCTCGGGGTGTTCCGCGACGTCCTGGGCACCGACGACATCGGCCCCGACGACAGCTTCTTCGACATCGGCGGGGACAGCATCGTGTCGCTGCAACTCGTCTCGCGGGTCCGGCGCCAGGGGCTCGGCCTGACCCCGCGGGACGTCTTCGAGGGAGCGACGGTCGCCGGGATAGCGGCGCGGGCGCGCGCCCTCGACGGCGGTGCGGCACCCGCGGTCGGGGACGCACCGCTGACCCCGGTCATGCGGGACCTGCTGCGCCGGGCGGGGGCCGCCGCGGACGGATTCTGCCAGTGGGTGGAGATCTGCGTCCCGCCGGGCGGGGACGAGACGACCTGGCAGGCCGTGCTCGACGGCCTGCTGGCCCGTCACGACGTGCTGCGCGCCCGCCTGTCCGGCGACATGCTGCACATCCCGCCGGCCGGCGCGGTGACCGGTGCCGAGGTGCTGACCCGCGTACGCGCGGCGGACGACCTGCGAACCACCGTCGACTCCGCGATCGCCGCCGCCCGGGAGTCGATCGACCCGCGCACCGGCCCCGTGCTGCGGGTGATCTGGGTGGACGCGGGACCGGACCGGCCGGGCCGGCTCGCCCTCGTCGCCCACCACCTGGTCGTCGACGGTGTGTCCTGGCGCATCCTGCTGGACGACCTGGAGCACGCCCACTCCGGCGGATCACTGACCCGGCACGGCCAGTCGTTCCTCGGCCGGGCGCGCTCGCTGCGCGACGCCGACCGGCGGGCCGAACTGCCGCACTGGCGGCGGATGAGCGCCACACCGGCCCTCACCCGTCCCCTCGACCCCGCCCGGGACACCGTGGCCACGGCGACGCACCACGAGATCGCGCTCGACGCCGAGTCGACCCGTGCCCTGATCACGACCCTGCCTGCCGCCCACCGCACCACCCCGGACGCCGTGCTGCTGACGGCGCTCGCCCGGGCCGTGCGGGCCTGGCGCGGGACGCCGGAGGTACTGGTCGCGCTGGAGAGCCACGGCCGCCCGCGGGAGGTCGACCTGTCCCAGACCGTCGGCTGGTTCACCGCCGTCCATCCTCTGCGGCTCGACGCGGGCGACGACGTGATGGCCGTCAGGGAGCGGCTGCGCGCGCAGGGCGACGGCCTCGGCCACGGCATTCTCACCGCGGCGGGCCTCCTGGACCCCGTGGAACCGGAGATCGCCTGGAACTACCTCGGCCAGTACCCCGGCGCCCCGGACCGGGAGACGCCGTGGCAGGCGCCCCCGGACGCCGACCCGCTCGGTTCGGGCGGCTCCGACGCGATGCCCCTGCCGTACAGCCTGATGATCAACGCTCTCGTGCGCGACGACGCGCTCGGGGTCCGGATCACCTGGCCGTCCGCGCTGTTCACCGCCACCGAGGTCGAGGACCTGGCCGGGCACCTGCGGACCGCCCTGCTGCGGATCGCCGCCGCACCGGAGATCGGGCCGCTCGGCCGGGACCGCCCGGTCGCCGGCGTACAGCCGCTCACCCCGCTGCAGGAGGTGATGCTGCGGCACTCGCGCACCGAGCACCCGGACCCGTACACCGTGCAGTCGGCGTTCTCCCTCGCCGGCCGGCTCGACACCGACGCCCTGCGGGCCGCGGGCGACGACCTGCTGGCCCGTCACCCGAACCTGGGCGCCGTGTTCCCCGCCTCCCTGGCGGTGATCCCCACGTCGCCCCGGCCCGACTTCCGCGTCTGCGACGGGTCGGCCGACGAGGTGCTGGCGGCCGACCTCGCCGAACCCTTCGATCTCGCCCGGGGCCCGCTCCTGCGCCTCACCGTGATCCGGCGCGGCCCCGAGCGTGCCGACCTGGTCCTGACCAGCCACCACGCGCTCTCCGACGGCTGGTCGGCCCCGCGCATCCTCACCGAGCTGTTCGCCCTCTACACGGCGCGGGTGCGCGGCGGAGCCCCGGACCTGCCCGCCCCCGTGCCGTTCGCCGACTACCTGAGCTGGTGCGCCGAGCACGAGCCCGACCTCGGCGCCTGGGCGGCCGAGCTCGACGGCCTGCCCGAGGGCGACTACCTGGGCGGCGGCGAACCCGGTCCGGCCTGGCAGGAACCCGAGGTCATCGAGTTCGACGCGGCGCTGGTGGCCGGCCTCACGCGCCTCGCCTCCGGGCGCGGTCTGACCCGGAACACCCTGGTGCAGGGCGCATGGGCGGTGCTGCTCGCGCGGCGGTCCGGCCGTGCCGACGTCTGCTTCGGCGCCATGGTCTCCTGCCGGCCCCCGGAGCTGGAGGGCGTCGAGGAGATCATCGGGCTGCTGGCCAACACCGTGCCGGTCCGGGCACGGCTCGACGGCACACTCGCCGACACCCTCGGCGAACTCCAGTCCCGGCAGCGGGCGCTGATCGAGCACCACCACGTGGCCCTGCCCGACCTGGAACGGCTGACCGGGCGGCGCAGGCTGTTCGACAGCCTGGTGGTGTTCGAGAACTACCCGGTCGATCCGGACCGGCTCCGTGCGCCCGCCCCCGGGCTCACGGTCGTCGGCACCCGCTTCCGGGAGTCCACGCACCACCCCGCGACCCTGACCGTCATGCCGGACGGCGACGGCTGGACCGGCGTGTTCGCCCACCGGGCCGGTACGGACACCGACGGGCTCGCCGAGGAACTGCTCGACCTGCTCCGCACCCTGGACAAGCACCTCGACAACGACGTGCGCGAGCTGCTGGAGGGCCGATGAGCGGGAATACCGCGCCACCGGCCGGGCGCGTGGACAAGCAGCTGCTGAGGACCGCGTTCATTCTGGTGCTCGGCACCTTCATGGCCACACTGGACGCCACGATCGTCAGCGTCGGCATCGACGGCCTGGCCCACGAGTTCGGTGCCTCCGTCGCCGGGATCCAGTGGGTCACCACGGCCTACCTGCTGGCCGTGGTCGCCGCCGTGCCCGCGTCCGGCTGGCTGGCCGACCGGTTCGGCGGCCGGCGGACATGGCTCGTCGCCGTGGGCGTCTTCCTCCTCGGCTCGGTCCTGTGCGCGTCCGCCTGGTCGGTGACCAGCCTGATCGTGTTCCGGGTGATCCAGGGGCTCGGTGGCGGGCTGCTGCCCGCCACCGGGCAGGCACTGCTGGCCCGGATCGCGGGCCCCGGCCGCACCGGGCGGGTGATCAGTGTCGTCGCGGTCGTCCCGCTGCTGTCACCGGTGCTCGGCCCGCTGGCCGGCGGCTCCATCCTCGCGGTGGCGCCATGGCCGTGGCTCTTCCTGGTCAACCTGCCGATCGGCGCCGTCGCGGTCCTGCTCGCCCGCCGCCATGTGCCCGCGGTCCCGCCGTCGACCCGGCGGACGGCGTTCGACCTGCGAGGAGCCCTGCTGCTCTCACCCGGCCTGGCCGTGCTGGTGTTCGGGCTGACCGAGGTGGCCCACGGCCGGACCCTCCCGGCCGCGGCCGGCGTGACCGGGGGGCTGGCGATGCTGGCCGGCTTCACCGTGCACGGGCTGCGGACCCGCCGCACACCGCTGGTCGACCCCCGGCTGTTCGCCCGGCCGCCCTTCGGAGCGGCCGCCGTCGCGCTGCTCGTCCTGGGTGCTTCGGTGTTCGGCACGATGTTCCTGCTGCCGTTGTACTTCCAGACCGGCCGTGGCATGTCGGCGTGGGAGGCCGGACTGCTCCTGGCTCCCCAGGGGCTCGGTGCGGCGGCCGGATCGGTGCTGGTCAACCGCACCGTCGACAAGGTCGCGCCACGGACCCTCGTGGTCACCGGCATCGTGCTGATTCTCGCGGGTACGGTTCCGTTCACCCAGCTCGGCCACGAGGTCCCGGACGTCGTGATCGCCCTGGCCCTCGCGGTCCGTGGCATCGGAATGGCCATGGTCGGCGCGCCCGTGATGAACATCGTCTACAGCCGCATCGAACCCGAATACCTCCCGCGCGCGTCCGGGGCGCTCAACCTGCTGAACACCGTGGGCGGTTCGGTCGGCACCGCTGCCCTCGCCGTGGTCCTGCAGAACCGGCTGTCCGCCCGCGGCCCGGACATCTCCGGGGCGTTCGGCGACACCTTCTGGTGGGTGCTGGGCTTCTGCCTGCTGGCCGCCGCCGGAGCCACGAGGCTGCCCCGGACCCGGGCCACCAAGCCATGACGTGGCCGCCTGCCGGGGCGGTCGCCGGCCGTGGGAAGCCACGGCTCTGATAGGTTCCGGACCTTGATCCGCCGGATCGGTCGATCCCGGCAGTGGTACTGGGGGAGGGGGCTCCGTGGACCGGGTGCCGTCATGGCTGCGCAAGCCGCTGTTCATAGGGGTGCCGCTCGTGCTGGTGGTCACCGGCGCGGTGTTCCTCGCCGGTGCCGGCCGGTCGGGCGACGGTGGTCATGCGGCGGCGAACCGGGCGCAGTTGAAGCGTGCCTGTGCGGGACTGCTGCCGTACGAGGAGCTGCGGGGCCTCGTGCCCGACGAGGTGGCGGGCGTGGTGCGCCAGTACGGCACCGTGCTCGATCCCGGTGAGGAGAGCCGCTCCCTGGTGAACTGCTCCGTCGCCTGGCCTGGGCACGGGTCGGTGCGGGTACGGGCCGTCGCGCTCGTCTCCCGGATGCCGATGACGGTGCGGGCCGAGGACATCCTGCCCGGCGGTGACGACGAGGGGTACGAGGCGCCCGGAGTCACCGGCCGGGTGGACAGGAACGGCCGGACATGGGTGGTGGCCGAGTGCCCCGGAGGGCTGGAGGGGCGGGTCCGTGAGGTGTCCGGGATGTATGTGACGGCAGATGTCGATCTGCCCGTGCCGGGCAAGGGCGAGCCGGCCGGGTACCTCGCCGATTTCCGTACCGCCGTCCAGGTCGCCAACGGGATCACCGCCGCTCAGAAGTGCGGTGGTCCGCCGCTGCGGATGCCCACCCGGGTCGTCGATACGTACGAGACCCATGTCACCACGGACGCGGACGGCGGCAGCATGAAGGTCGAGAGGATCGACATGCCGGGCCTGGGGGTGAAGAAGTGCCGGGGGCTCGGCGAGCGCGCGGGCTTTCCCGGAAGGTGGACCGTCGCGGGCGATCTGCAGAACTCACGGTTGCTGAACGTCTGTGACGCCACCGTCCTGGACCGCAGGGATGTGACGGACACCGATCCGACACCGTCCGACGGCGCGGTCGTCGATGTCTCGGCGGCGAGTTGGGCCGGGCCGCTCGGTGAGTCCGCCAACGGCCAGTACTACCGCACCGGCGACAGCTTCGGCTTCCGTGAAGGGGAGCGCACAAAGGTCATCCCCGACTCGAAGCCGCACGAACTCGCCCTGTGGGCAAGGTCGGAGTGCGCGGCGGGCGCGACGTACCACCGGGTCACCGTCCGCACGGAGACCCGCGACATCAGCTCGCGCACGCTCAGCGAGTCGGAGCGGACCAGGTTCTCCGAGGACGCCCGCACGATGATGGACAGCTACCTCGCCGACCCCGACGGCTGGCCGGGACAGCAGCGGTGCCACAGCACGGAGATCCTCGGAGAGGTGGAGGGATGGCGGTGAGGCGGATCGTCCTGCGGACGGTCGCGGCCGTGGTCGCCGCGTCCGTCGCCGTTGCCGGGTACCTCCTGGTGCACGGCGACTTCCAGCGCTGGAGCGACGATTCGGCGCTCGACGGAGCCTGCGACGGCCTGCTCGACCGGACCGTGGTGCGAGACGTCCTCGGGCCGGGAGCCGTCGAGGTGGAGGACGGGACGAGCGGTCCGGGCCCGGTGAGCTGCGAGGTGCGCGTCAAGGACGGCGGCACCGCCGAGATCCGCGTCCTCGACACCGCCCACGTCGGACGGAACCAGGACTCCCTCCCCATGAGTTCGTCGAATGAGCTCGCCGTACCGGTCGGCCACGGATGGACGGGACTCTTCGGAGCGGTCCCCGATCGCTTCGGAGCGAGAGACCTCTTCGAGGCCGGCCGGGAGGAGAGGGCGACGACGGGCCTGGTCCTCGAATGCGCCGGGGGAAAAAGCGCCGGCAGCCTGTCCGTCACCGTTCGGACCACTCTCGACAAGTCCCCGGACGACCCGGCCGTACGACCGGAGTTCGCCAGGATCGCCACCTCCACGGCGGCCAGGGTCTCGAAGGCCCGGCACTGCGGGGCCAGGCTCGGAAAGCCTGTCAGCAGCCTCGGCCTGCCGGTGCGCGAGGACGAGTACGAGCCGCTCGGCACGGCCGACGGAACCTGTGCCGGCATTCCCGCCGCACGCGGCGTGACCATCGCCACCGAGACCGCCCGCGGGGGAGCGCCGCACGAGACGTGCCGGCTCGGCGACGCCGACCGCAGGACACGCTACGTACTCGAAGCGGACTACGGTCCTTATGCGCGGGAGCGGTTGCGCGGCTACGAGGAGGATTCCTACGAGGACGCACCGAACAGCGACACACCCGCGCACCACCGCGACCGCGACGGCCGGATGAGCTGGACGACGGCCGCGTGCCCGGGCGGCCGGGCCCTGTTCACCCTGCACCCCGCGAACGGGAACGGGCCGAGCCGCAGGCCCCCGAGCAGTGATGCGGACCTGGCGTACGAACGTGCCGTGCTGAAGGCCTTCGCCGAGCGCTCGGCGAAGGCCCGTGGCGGCTGCTCCGTTCCGGTCGGCCCGTGAGCCGTTTCGCGGGTGAGGCCGTCGCCCCGGTCACCGCGCTCAGAGCCCGGTGACCCTGGCGCTCGCCGACAGCTCGTAGACCAGGGTGACGGTGCGGAAACCGCCGGGCGGGAGAGGCACGTCCCAGCGGGCGATGCCCTCGGCGTCGACCGCGTCGGGCACCGGGGAGCACGCGTCCTCGCGCAGCCGTGTCTCCACCGCCGAGACCTCGGAGACCGGCATCCGCTCCCGCAGGACGACGACCCGCTCGCCCTGCTCCCCGGGAGCGGAGAACCGCGACAGGTGCAGCCGGACCGTGCGGGTGATCACGTTCCGCTGGGTGAGGCCGGCGGTGTCGCGGGACTCCGCGGTCTGCCGGACCACCCGGTGGTCGTCGCAACTGCCGAAGGCCAGCTCGGCAGGGGCGCCGGGAGCGGTGAAGTCCAGCGTTCCCCGGCCGCTGAATCCGCTGCCCCGGACCAGGTCCACGGGACCGGCGAGCAGCGCGTGGCCGGACAGGTTGTCGAACCGCACGACCCGGGTGACCAGCGGCGACAACTCCGGTGAGCAGGCGTACTCACTGGGCGCGGCCGTGGTGAACGCGGAGAGCCGCACCCGGTGGGCGCGGCCGTCAGCGGGCACCGAGACCGGCGCAGGCGATCTCAGGACCCGCGCCTCGCCGCCGTCGTCCACGCCCGGCAGACCGAGCACCGGGGCCGGGCCGAGAGCCCCGATCTCCTCCTCGCGGAGCTCGACATCGACCGTGCGGCGCTCCGCCGCGGAGCGCTCCTTGAGCGTCAGCCGGTCCTCGCCCAGCCGCGGTGGATCGGTGGCCAGTGCCGAGCGGGCCGTCGACAGGGTCAGCCGTACGTCCGACCAGTCCTCACCGGTGCGCTGCCAGACCATCGCGTCGGTCTCCAGCGTCAGCGAGTCCCCGTCGAGCACGGCCCGGTAGGCGGGCCGCCACAGCGCACACGGGGTGAGGTGGCTCAGGCGCAGCCCGACCGGCCCGGCGGCCGAGGCCTCCACGGTCAGCTCGACATGGCCGGTCAGCTCGTCGGGCTTCTCCTCGGCGAGGTCCAGGGCCCGCTGGGCTTCGCCGAGTTCGGCGGCGAGGGCGGTCAACTGGGCCTCCACGGCGCGGAGTTGCTCGCCGTGCGCCTCGCGCTCCGCGTCGACCCGGTCCAGTTCCCGGGCCCAGCGGGCCCGTTCGGTCTCACCGGCACCGGCGCCCTCGCCGATCTCCCGCAGCAGATCGGCGGCGAGGCGGCCGAGCAGGCCGACGCGTGCCCGCAGCCGGTCACGCCGTTGTTCCAGGGCCGGCTGCTCCTCCTCAAGAGCGTGTACGCGCCGGCGCAGGGCGGAGTCGTCGTCGGTGGACCGCTGCGGAGCGCGCGGCGTCCAGCTGCGGACGATCCGCACGTCGAGAACGGTCGCGGGGTGATCCGCGGTCAGCTCGGCACGCAGGGTCCGGTCGACGGCCAGTGCGCTGACCGGTCCGAGGCGGAGCCGCTGGACCCCGGCCTCCAGGTCGAGCACGGCGGCGCGCTCGACCTGGGCGCGGTCCTCCAGACATGTGACGGCGGTGACGGGGAGGGTGATCGGCTTGGGGACCGTGGACATGATGTGTGTCAGCTCCTGCGGTTGCCGCCGACCAGGGCCTTGCCGGTCGGGATGCGGATCTCGTAGCCGCCGTCGAGGGCGGCAGTGGCTCCTGCGGGCAGGTCCAGTCGCCAGACACGGGTGCCCGGCGCATGCCGATCGGGCCCGGCGCCCTCCTCCGGGGTCGTCCAGTCGGCCCGTTCGTCGATCCGGACGTCCGGATCGGAGGTGACCGGCACCCGCTCCAGGACCTCCACGGCGACGGGCCTCGCGAACCCATTGGCCAGCTCCACGTGGACGCGGTGGTCGAGCACCGTGGTGTTGTTGCGCAGGCCCGAGGTCGACTCGTGCAGGTTCGTACGGCGGGTGACCCGGATACCCTCGGCCGGCCCGAGTCCCACCCGGCGCACACCGCCGGGGGCGAGCGTGGGCAGTGCGGCGGTCAGCAGGTATTCGTCGTCGACGGTGACCTCCACCGGGCCGGCCAGCAGCGCCTGACCGGTGGCGTTGGAGAGCACCAGCGTCGCGTACACGGTCTGCTCCACGGACGGCACACAGAGGTACTCGGTACGCAGTCCGACCGGGATCTCGCCGACGGTGATGGTGTGCCAGGTGCCGTCCGACGGAATGTCGGCGCGGGCGGTGGCGTCGAAGCGGTGGTCGAAGGAACCCGCCGACTCGCGGGGCCGTACGGCATGTCCGGGCAACGGCAGCGCGGCCACCGCCTCGGCGCGGCGGCGGTACTCGGTCGCCACCGGGTCGAAGGCGGTGCCGGGGAACAGCCGTCCCCTGCGACCGCCCTGCTCGTCGGGGCCGCACAGGACGAGGGCGGCGTAGTCGAGCTCGGCGCCGCTCGGCTGCGGCGGACCGGTCACCGGTGCCGGGGGCGGAGGCGGCGCGGCCCGGCCGGGAGCCGCGGGCGCCATGGGGGCGGGGGTGCCCGCGAAGGGCATGGCGCCGCCGAAGGCCCCCGGCGGGGCACCGTATCCGTCGCCGGGAGCCGTCCCGGCGGCCGGCGCGGCACTGTAGCCGCGCGGTGCCGGCGACGAAGGAGGCGGTGGTGGCGGAAGCGGGCCGGACACGGCGCCGGCTCCGACCGCGAGGGGCGCGGAGGCCGGGACCGGGGCGGGTCCTGCCGCGTCGTACCCGGAGAACAGACCGACGAGCCCGGCCGGGGGCTCGCGCCAGCCGGAAGGCGCGGGGGCGGGCTGACTTCGTCCGATCCGGATCGAGCGGAGCCTCGGCAGGTCGGTGCGGCGCCGGAGATCCGCGGTGGCCAGGGCGATGCGTACGCCGGTCCAGTCCTCGCCGGTCCGCTGGGCGACCGAGGCGCGCAGCACCAGGCGGCCGCTGTCGTCGCCCTGACGGTGGGTGAGGCGGTAGGCCGGCACCCAGACGGCGCCCGGCACCCCGTATTCCAGCTCCAGCTCCACCTCGGCGTCACCGGCGCCGTCCAGCGACAGGACCGCGCAGACCATGGCATCCACCTGCGCCGGAGGCGCGTCGGTGGAGGCGCGGGCGAGCCGGTCGGCGGCGACGGCGAGTTCGTGCTCGGCGCTGCGCAGCGCCTCCTCCAGCTCGATGAGGCGCCTGTGCAGTCCCGCCAGCCGCTCGTCGACGAAATCGGCGAGCTCCAGCCATGCGCCGACCGGGGTGCGCCGGTGCGGGTCGTCGCGCCTGCGGGCCGGCGGGACGGGGTGGAGAGCCCTGATCTCCTCGATCAGGCTCAGCTGCCGGTCCCGGCGCCCCCGCGCCGCCGCGCACGCGTCGCGCAGCCGCTCGAACTCGTGCCGCAGCCCGTCGGGCGTGCCCGCGCCGAGCGGCTCGGCCTCGACCTCCACCCGGGCCTCGCCGACGCGCACGCCGGTCGCGCCCAGGACCCGGGCCCGCAGCGAGTCCGGGTCCAGCGAACGCGGCAGTCCCGTCACCCGCACCCGGCCGTCGGGCGACACCCTGCCCCGGGCCAGGCGCCGGCAGAGCGCGCCCTGCGCGTACACCACGACCGAATCCAGGGTCGATCCCCACCTCTGCACCGGCTCAGCCGTCATGTCCTCCGCCCCCGTCGTGTCCATGCTGTGCGAAGCCTACGCCCGGGCGGTCCGCGCCGCGGCCCGGTGGCAATGCGGCGCTGCGGTACGGCGGTTGTCGCGCCCGAGGGTGTGGTTGGGTACGGAGCATGGGTCTCAGGAGAGTCTTCCCGGGGTGGGTGCGGGCACGGTCTCGCGGCGAGAACACCGCGCGGTTTCCCGGCTTCCTTCCGGGAGGCGTCGCATGAGCGTCGGCCGCGGCACACCGCCCGGTTCCGGCCGTGTCCCGGCACCGAGGGCGGCGCCTCCGTTCGACCCCGAACTGGGCGTCGCGCTGGCCGCCCTGGGCCGGGCGGCGAGGGAGCCGGTCACCCCGGCCGGGCTTGAGGACCGGCAGCGGCGGGACGCGGCGGCCCGGCCCAGGCCTACGGCCGAGGACCTTCGCGCGGACGGCCTGTTCGAGGTGGCGGAGCTCCGTGTGCCGGGGCCGTCCGGCGGACCGGACGTCACACTCGTGAGTGCACGGCCGTCCGGGCTCGTCGGGCCGCTGCCCCTGCTGTACTACATGCACGGCGGCGCGATGATCATGGGCAACGCGTGGTCCGTGCTGCCTCGGATTCTCCGCGAATGGGCCCTCCCGCTGGGCATGGCCGTCATCTCGGTCGAGTACCGGCTGGCGCCGCGGGCGCGCCACCCGGAGCCGCTCGCGGACTGCTACGCCGGACTCCTCTGGGCAGCCGGGCACGCGGCCGAACTGGACATCGACGCAGGCCGCATCGTCATCGGAGGCAAGAGCGCCGGCGGCGGGCTCGCCGCGGCCCTCGCCCTGCTGGCCCGTGACCGCGGCGGCCCCCGGGCCCTGGGGCAGCTCCTGCTGAGCCCGATGCTCGACGACCGCGGCAGCACCTTCTCCAGCCACCAGATGACGGGCCTGGACACATGGGACCTCACCTCGAACACCACCGCCTGGCAGGCACTGCTGGGTGACCGCCGCGGCGCCGCGGACCTGCCGCCCTACGCGGCTCCGGCCCGGGCCACGGACCTTTCCGGGCTGCCCCCGGCCTATGTCGAGGTCGGGTCGGCCGAGATGTTCCGGGACGAGGACGTGGCCTATGCCGATGCCATCTGGCAGGCGGGCGGCCGGGCCGAACTGCATGTGTGGCCCGGCGCCTGCCACGGCTTCGACAACCTGGCACCCCGGGCGGCCCTCAGCCGGGACGCACGCGAGGCCCGCACCCGCTGGCTCCGGCGCCTCCTCGCGCAGTCCGGCGCCGGGAACCGGACCGACGGACAGCACACGTAGACGCCCGCTCCCGCCCGGGCGCGACAATGCCCGATTCGTCCGCCGACCCTACGGTGGAGGGATGGCGGTGATCAACGGTTGGAGGCCCGGAGCGCCGGCCCGGATCCGTGCGGCGGACTGGGCGGGCGCTGCCGTGCTGTTCGTGCTGTCGGTCGTGGCCGCCTCGATCGAACCGCACAAGCACGAGTTCCTGCTGCGCTGGCCCGCGGTGCTGGTGGCCGCCGTCGGCTGCGGCTCGCTCGTCCGGCGGCGCCATCACCCGTTCGGCGTACTGGTCGTCACCGTCGCCTGCGGGGTGGCCTTCCAACTGCTCGGGGTCCGGGACAGCCCACTGGTGGTGAGCCCGGTCCTGGTCGCCGTCTACAACGTGGCCGTGCGGACCGACCGGCGTACCGCCTGGACCTCGGCGGCTGTCTCGGCCTCCGTCCTGGCGAGCACCGCCGCCATGTTCACCCCGCAGACCTGGCTGGAACCGGACACGGTCGCGATGGTGGCCTGGACGGCGCTGCCGGCCGCGATCGGGGACGGGGTGCGCTCACGCCGTGCCTATGTGGTGGCCGTGGAGGAACGGGCGGAGCACGCGGAACACACCCGCGAGCAGGAGGCACGCCAGCGAGTGGCGGCCGAACGCGTCCGGATCGCACGCGAACTGCACGACATCGTCGCGCACCACATCGCCCTGATCAACGCGCAGGCGGGCGTCGCCGTCCACCTGGTGGACCAGCGGCCGGAACAGATCCTCACCGCGCTGGAGGACATCAGGGACACCAGCCGCTCCGCACTGGACGAGCTGCGGGTCACCGTGGGCCTGCTCCGGCAGTCCGACGAGCCGGTGGCGCCGCGCGACCCGATGCCGGGCCTGGCACAGGTGCCGGCTCTGCTGGCGTCGTTCGAGCGCGCCGGGCTGGCCGTGAGACACACCCGGTGCGGCGACACCGAACCGCTGGATCCGGCGGTCGACCTGGCCGCGTACCGCATCGTGCAGGAGTCCCTGACCAATGTGCGCAAACACGCCGGTGCCGATCACGCCCGGCTCTACCTGCACTACCACCAGGAGCGGCTGACGATCACCATCGAGGACGACGGGTCCGCCGGACCCCACCGTCCCGACCCCGGGGCCGGTCACGGGCTGATCGGCATGCGTGAGCGGGCTGCCACGATCGGCGGCCGGCTGTACGCGGGGCCACGCCCCGAGGGCGGCTTCACCGTGACGGCCGAACTTCCGCTGCGCCCCGGCCGCCCCGGCACGGCACGGGATCGGAGAGACGGACATGACGATTCGTGTACTGCTTGCCGATGACCAGGCCCTGCTGCGGGGCACCTTCAGAATGCTGTTCGACGCCACGGACGACATGGAGACCGTGGCCGAGGCCTCCGACGGGCGCGAGGCCGTCGAGCTGGCCGGCACACAGCACCCGGACGTCGTCCTGATGGACATCCGCATGCCGGAGATGGACGGCCTGGAGGCGACCCGGCTCATCAGCGAGTCCGAGGACCTCGCGGGCGTGAAGGTGCTCATCCTGACCACCTTCGAGGACGACGAGCACGTCGCCGAGGCGCTGAGGGCGGGTGCCAGCGGCTTCCTCGGCAAGGGGGCGAGGCCCGAGGAGCTCCTCGACGCCGTCCGCACGGTCGCGGACGGGGAGGCGCTGCTGTCCCCGACGGCGACGCGAGCGCTGATCACCCGGTTCCTGGCCCAGCCGGACCCGTGCCCGGTCGCCGTGCACGAGCGGCTGGAGTGCCTGACGCCGCGCGAGCGCGACGTCACGATCCTCGCCGCGCTGGGCCTGTCCAACGAGCAGATCGCCGATCGTCTGTTCGTCAGCCCGCTGACCGCGAAGACCCACGTCAACCGGGCGATGACCAAGCTGGCGGCCCGGGACCGCGCCCAGCTCGTGGTCGTCGCCTATCAGTGCGGGCTGGTCACCGCGACGGGGGAGCCGAGCACCCCCGAGCTGCCCGCATGACGGCCGGCGCGGGGTTCCGGAGCTGGTCCCGGCAGTAGTCCGGCGTACCGGATACCGCATCCGTGGTAGTCGGGAATCACTGTGCGGGGACGATGTGCCGGGGGGTGCCGACGGGCGATGGTGGGTCCATGAACGGAGGTTTCGCCATGACCGAAGCCCACTGCCCGACCCAGACGTCCGGCGAGAAGACTGTTCCCGCACACCTGATCCTGCTGCGCGACGCCCTTGCCCACGGGCAGGGCCGGAACAACCGGGCCTGCGCGGCCGGCCGCGGCCACACGTCCCCCCGCCGCGGCGCGGACCGGACGGCCCCGACGACGCAGATCACCCTGGCCCAGTGGGTCAGCAGGACCACCTCGTGCATCGGCTGAGCCGCGCAACGGGTCGGGGGACCCGGCGGGGCTCTCCACAGGACCGGGGCGGCCCGCTCATGCAGGCCATGGGCGGGCCGCGCCCGGCTCAGCCGGCGGTGAGGACGCGCCAGTCGCGCGTGCCGATGTCGGCGGGCGTGCCGTCGAGGACCCGGGCGGTGCGCGTCGCCGGTTCGAGGGCGACGGTCGCGAGGCTCGCCCAGCGCTGGCCGAGCGGCTTGTCGAGATCGGGCAGGCAGGTCACCGGCGGCTCGCCGTCCCCCGTCACGAGCTGGCCCACGAGCTCGTCGAGCGTGGCCGGCGGCTGCGCCCCCGCGAGACGCGCGCGCACGAAGTCGTAGCGCTCGCCCGAGTCGGGCTGGTAGAGCCAGCTCTTCTCCTCGGCCGCCGGGGCCGGCGTCAGGAAGTGGTTGGTGCGCACCAGCGTGCCGTGTTCGGGCCGCATCGGGAACACCCCGACCGGGCTCAGGTCCAGGAGGACCGCGTCCGCCCCGTCGAACAGGGCGAACGAGCCGGACGACCCGAGGGGCGCGCCGCGGACGATCTCCACGGCCTCGGCGACACTGCCCGCCTCTTCGAGGACGATCGCCGCGAGCACATGCACCGGGATGCCGCCGATGCCGTCGCGGACGTGGCCGAGGATGTTGAAGTGCAGGGCGAGTCCGGCACTGTTGACGCCGATCTTGCCGAGGATGCCGTCCTCGGTGATGCCGACGAAGTCGTGCCGGCCGCCGCGTACCTCCAGCGTGTGCCACATGGCGCTGAGCTCGACGTGCCAGTCCCAGGTCTGGACACCGAAGGTGCGTGTTGCCGCACCATCGGAACCGGTGACACGGCGCACGATCGTGGTGCATTCGCCGGGCGGCACGGTGGCGCTGCGGGCCAGGATCTCGGTGCGCGCGTTGAGGGCACCGATGCGCCACGCCTCCGTGCCGGAGCCGTGGGCGATGCCCTCGATCTCGGCGCGTGCACCCGGACGGAACCGCCCGATGACGTCCAGGGCGCACTCGGCGTCCTCGCGTACCCGGGCCGGGGAGACGGCCCCGAGGGCGAAGAGCCGGTCGTACGCTTCGATCGCGGCGGGGATGCCGTCGCGCAGCTGCTCGCCGCGCGCGATGCCGCGGGCGTGCGGGTCGGCGCCGGCCACCTCGACGTGGCGGCGGTGTTCGGGGCGGGGGATCGACGTCGCGGTCACGAGCGTCCTTTCGCTGTGTTCGGGTGGAGCTGTACGGCACCGCCGACGATCGTCGCGAGGACGGCGTTGCCGGGCTGTGCTTCGGGGGCGAGGTCGAGCGGGTTGGCCGCGAACACGGTGAGGTCGGCGAGGCAGCCCGGCGCGATCCGTCCGAGTTCGTCGGACACGCCGGCGGCGTACGCGGCCGCGGCCGTCATACCGGCGTACGCCTCACGCGCGGTGACTGCCTGACCGGGCTGCACGGGCGCCGCGTCGGACTCCTCGACCGGGCGGCGCAACTGGCAGTCGGCCAGGCCGATCCGCGGGTCCCCGGGGCCGATGGGCCAGTCGGAACCCAGTGCCACGACGGCGCCGTGGTCCAGGAGATCGCGTGTGCGCCAGCCGTGGGCGACACGGTCGGGCCCGATGCGCCGCGACCAGTTGTCGGTGCCGTCGGCGCGGGTGTGCCGGGTCGCGTGCACGGGCTGGAGGCTTGCCACGACGTCGAGTTCGGCGAATCTGCCCAGCAGGTCGTCCGGGATGGACTCGATGTGTTCGATGCGGTGCGGTGCGCGGCCGGCCGGGCCGACCTCCTCGATGACGTCGAGGGCGAAGCGGACGGCCCGGTCACCGATGGCGTGGGTGGCGGTCGGGATGCCGCGCTCGGCGAAGAAGCGCATCGCCGCGCGGTACGCGTCGGTGTCACGCCACAACGGCTCGCGGTTCTCGCCGTGGATGTCCGGGCGGTCGAACCACGCGGTGCCGTTGTCCGCCGTGCCGTCGAGCATGAACTTCGCGCCCTCGACGTGCCAGCGCCGTCCGTGCCGGCCCTGGAGACCGGCGACGTGCCGCCAGACCTCCGGCGGGGAGTCGGCCGGTACCAGCGGGGAGCAGCGGATCCGCAACGGCAGGTCCCCGTGCTCCTCGATGTGCCGGTACACCTCCTCCGAAGGGTCGGAGAAGTCGAGCGCGTGCAGACCGGTGAGCCCGCTGCCGGCGAGCTGGTGGAGCTGGTGGCGTACGTACTCGGCGGCCGTCTCCACGGGCACTTCGGGATAGTGGTCGAAGACCAGGTCCATCGCCTGGAGTTCGACGACGAAGCCGGTCGGGCGGCCGTCCGGGCCGACCTCGATCGACGAGGCGTCGGTGAACGTCTCGTCGCCGGTCAGGCGGACGAGTTCCACGGCACGGGGGCTCACGACGAGAGCGTGCGCGTCGCGGGTCATCAGCGAGATCGGCCGCCCCGGGAAGTGCTCCGCGAACACCAGACCGGCCGGGTCGCCGTCGAACACGTTCACATCGAGGTCGTAGCCGGTGATCCACTCGTCCGTCGCCCGCCCGTCCGCCGCCTCGGCCAGGCGGGCGAACACCTGCTCCAGGGTCGCCGCACCGGACAGGTCCACGCCGCTGCCGATGGAGATCGACCCCCACACGGGGTGGGCGTGGACATCGGTGAGGCCGGGCAGGACCGCGGCGCCCGGGAACTCGTGGACGGCCGTACCGGGTCCCCGCAGCGGTTCGAGGTCCGAGGCGTCGCCGACGGCCAGCACCCGGCCGTCCGCGATCGCGACCGCGTTCGCGGACGGCGCGACGGCCTCCCCGGCCAGATGTTCGATGTGACGGGCGAGCACTATGACGTCGGCGTGCACAGGGTTTCCTTCGGGTGGTGCGGGGTTCGGTCTCTTGCTGCGTTCGACGCGCGGGCGTCAGGTGCGCGGGATGCTGCGCAGGGCGCGGGCCATGGCCCCGTACACGGCGGCGGCGGTGATCATCCCGGACGGGATCGCCAGGTCGATGTCGCCGAGCGCCCCGGCGATCGGGCCGGTCCAGAAGCTGGTGTTCACCCACAGCGCGGAGGTGAGGCCGCCGACGACGAGGGCGGCGAAGCCGGCCCAGTGGATGCCGCGGTGGTACCAGAACGGTCCGCCGCGCCGCTGTTCGAGAAGGTCGGGCCCGTTGTAGCGGTTGCGCCGCAGGACCAGGTCGGTCACGGCCACCGCCATGGCCGGGCCGGTCACGACGACCACGAGCTGGAGCATGGTGTTGACACTGGTCAGGAAGTCGAAGACGAGGATCGCGTACAGCGTCATGACCGTGCCCAGCACCCCGATGATCAGCACTGCCGGGATGCGCGCCAGCCGGACGCCGACCGACTGGATGGACAGGCTGGCACTGTAGGCCGTCATGCCGTTGTTCGTCATGGTGTTGACGACGACCGCGATGACGAAGACGGGGATGAACCAGCCCGGCAGGATGCTCTCCAGCGCGGCTTCCGGATCGCTCATGTCGAGACTGGTGGCCGCGAGCGCGCCGACCATGGTGAACACGGTGCTCGGCAGGTACGCCCCGAGCGCGGTCCACCCCGCGATGGCGACCGGGCTGCTCTCGCGGGGGAGGTAGCGGGCGAGGTCCGGGCTGTTGCTGTACGAGAGCGGGGTGGAGGCGATGATGGTGAACCCCGTGCCGAGCGCCACGGCGAGCCCGGCTCCCTTGAGCGGCTCGGCCGGAGCGTAGGACCAGTCGGTCCCGGTGAGCACGTACCCCGTGACGACGATGAACACCACGGTCAGAAGAACGCTCAGGGCGGTGTAGAGGCGGACGATCGTCGCGTGGCCGAAGATCGCGATCAGCAGAGTCCCGCCGGCGATCAGGCAGATGACGGTCGCGTCCACGGCCGAGTTGTCCGGCAGGCCGAACCGGCCCGCCAGGCCGATGCCGGCGACGGAGGCGGCCGACCAGTTCAGGGCCAGGTAGGCGGCGGCTATGAGCCAGCCGGTCAGGACGAGCACGATCTTGTTGCCCACGATGCCGTACATCGCGCGTGAGATGACCGACCCGCTGGTGCCGGCGGCCGGGCCGCTCGCCGCGACGACGCCGGTACAGATCCACAGCAGGTTTCCGGTGAGGACCACGCCGAGGGCCTGCGGGAGCGTGAGGCCCATGAGGATCAGCGTGGCGCCGACGACGAAGCTCAGATAGCTCACGTTCGGGGCCGCCCAGACCGCGAACAGCTGGCGCGGCCGGCCGCCGCGTTCGTCCGCCGGGACCAGGTCGATCCCCCTTGTCTCCATATGCCCGGCGCGCTCGGAGCCGTGTTCGTCGAGGGGGCTCGCGGAGGAGCCGGGGTTCGTCGTCGTCATCGGGGCCTCTCGGATCCGCCGGCCGTCCGGCCCCTATTGGGCAAATGGCCAACTGCCTGTTGGGCACACATCCAATAGCGTGTCCCCCATGACGTCAAGAGCTCAGCCGATACGAACCCGGAAGCTGCCCGGCGAGCGCCGCGCGGAAATCGTGCGGACCGCGGCGCACATCGCGCTGGAGGAGGGCCTGGAGCGCATCACGCTCCGGCGCGTCGCCGACGAGCTGGGCGTCCGTCCCGGGCTCATCGGCCACTACTTCCCGGCCGTGGAGAACCTCGTGAGCGAGGCGTTCTCCCACGCCGCGACGGAGGAACGGGCATCGCTGATGCCGTGCGAGGAGCGCGGGCTTCCGGCGGATGCGCGGCTCGCGCGCTTCCTCGTGCGCCTCACCGACGGCGAGTACCGCGACCTCAGCCGGCTGTGGCTCAACGCGCGGCACCTCAGCAGATTCAAACCGGGGCTGCGCTCGGCGGTACGCGCGCAGGAGTCCGAGACGCGTACCGCCCTCACGGACCTCATCGAGGAGGGGCGCCTCGCCGGGGTCTTCACGACCGGCGACGCGCCCGGAGCGGCCCTGCACATCCTGGTCACCGTCGACGGTCTCGGGGCGTACGCCAACGACGACGCGCAGGTGGAGCATCCGGCGCTCGACGACATGGCCATCGCGACGGCGGAACGGCTGCTCGGCCTCGCCGGGGGCAGCCTCCGGCGTGCGAGCAGCTGTGCGGACCGATGATCCGCCGCGGAACGGAAACCGGGTGGTGAACACCGTATGTGCCCCGTTGTGTGCCCCGTTCGCGCGGCGGGCCTCACCCTGGACCGGGCGCCGGACGACCGCCCGGAGCAGACGTTCCCGGTCGTACGGACGTACCTGGACCCGGCCGTGGTGGAGTCGCACGAGGCCGACGACGCGGAGGCGGGCGGACTCCGGCCTGCGGAGGCCGGTCCGCCTGGACTCGCCGCCGCCGGGCAGCGGGCCCACCGGCTCCTGGAGCGGTTCGCCCGGTGTCGGTGACCGGGCCGCCGGGCGCGGTGCCGCCGGTACGCGCCCCGCTCAGGCCGCGGGGACGATGGTGACCTTGACGTGCTTCATGATCGGCTGGTCGCTCTGGGTGCTGTAGTCGTCCAGCGCGCACAGCACGTTCATCTCCGGCATGTAACCCGCCGCACAGCCGCGGGGGATGTCGTAGGGGATCGCCAGATAGCCGTTGAGGGAGCGTCGGCTGCCGTCCTTGGCGGTGCTGGTGATGTCCACGGGGCCGAGGTCGGCGATCCCGCGCTCACGCATGTCGGCCCGGTTCATGAAGACCAGCGTGCGCAGGTTCTTGACGCCGCGGTAGCGGTCGTTGTCCGAGTAGATGGTGGTGTTCCACTGGTCGTGGGAGCGCATGGTGCCCAGCGCCAGCGTGCCGGGGGCCGGAACGACGTCGGGCAGGGCGGCGGTGGAGAACTCGGCACGTCCGGACGGGGTGAGGAAGACCAGTTCACGCGCGGGCTGCTTGATGCGGAAGCCCAGTGGCAGCCGCACCCGGCGGTTGAAGTCCTCGAAACCGTCGAGGACCCGGGCCATGGTGTCGCGGATCCGGTCGTAGTCCTCGACGTACCACTGCCAGGGTGTGTCGCTGCCGGGCAGGGCGGCGCGGGCCATGCCCGCGACGATGGCCGGCTCGGACAGCAGGTGTGGTGAGGCGGGGCGCTTCATGCCCACGGACAGGTGGACCATGCTCATCGAGTCCTCGACGGACGTGCTCTGCACGCCCTTGCGCTGATGGTCCTTCTCGGTACGGCCGAGGCACGGCAGGATGAGGGCCCGCCGGCCGTGGACGAGGTGGCTGCGGTTGAGCTTGGTGCTCACCTGGACGGTGAGTTCACAGGTGCGCAGTGCCGCGTACGTGGCCGGGGTGTCGGGCGCCGCGAGGGCGAAGTTGCCGCCCATGCCGACGAACACCTTCACGTCCCCGCGCCGCATCGCCTTGATCGTTTGGACGGTGTCCAGGCCGTGCGCACGCGGCGGCTCGATCCCGCAGACCTCGGCGAGGCGGTCCAGGAACGCGTCGCCGGGCCGGTGGTCGATGCCGCAGGTGCGGTTGCCCTGGACGTTGCTGTGTCCCCGCACAGGGGAGGGGCCCGCGCCCTCCCGGCCCAGATTGCCGCGGAGCAGCAGCAGGTTGACGATCTCCCGGACGGTGTCCACGCCGTGCTCGTGCTGGGTGAGCCCCAGGCACCAGGTGACGATGGTGCGGTCTGCCTCGCCGTACACCCGCGCCGCCTCGAGGACATCGGCGCGGCCGAGCCCGGACTGGGTCTCGATCTCCTCCCACGACGTGGCCTCGCACCGTGCGCGGTACTCCTCGAAGCCCGCGGTATGACGCTCGATGAACTCCCGGTCCAGCGCCCTGGGATCGGATGCGGACCGCTCCAGGACCGCCTTGGCCATGCCGCGCAGCAGTGCCATGTCGCCGCCGATGCGCGGCTGCAGGTTGAGGGTGCTGGTCCGGGTCGTCCTGAAGAGCGCCATGTCCGTGAAGTCGTGGGGGACGATGGTGCGGGTGGCCGCCGCCTCGACGAGCGGGTTGATGTGCACGATCTGTGCGCCACGACGGTGGGCCCCGGCGAGGGCGGTGAGCATCCGGGGCGCGTTGGAAGCGGCGTTGACCCCCAGGATGAACAGCGCGTCGGCCGACTCCCAGTCCTTGAGGTCGACGGTCCCCTTGCCGGTGCCCAGGGACGCCTGAAGGGCGCGGCCACTGGCCTCGTGACACATGTTGGAGCAGTCCGGCAGATTGTTGGTGCCCAGCTCGCGAGCCATCAACTGGTAGAGGAAGGTGGCCTCGTTGCCGAGCCGGCCCGAGGTGTAGAACGACGCCTGGTCCGGGTCGTCGAGCTCGCGCAGCGCACGGCCGACCACCTCGAACGCGTCCTTCCAGCTGATCGGGACGTAGTGGTCCGACTCGGGGTCGTAGACCATCGGTTCGGTCAGCCGGCCCTGGTTCTCCAGGTCGTGGTCGCTCCACCCGGACAGCTCGGTCACCGAGTGGGCGGCGAAGAACTCGCGCCCGACCCGCTTGCGGGTCATCTCCCAGGTGACGTGCTTGATCCCGTTCTCGCAGATGTCCAGATGCAGGCCCTTGGTGTCGTCCGGCCACGCGCACCCGGGGCAGTCGAACCCGCCGTTCTCGTGGTTCATCCGCATGATCGCCCGTGGACCGTCGACCGGAGCGCCCTCACGCGTCAGGAACC
Organism: Streptomyces sp. NPDC048295; assembly: GCF_040652135.1. NCBI lineage: Bacteria > Bacillati > Actinomycetota > Actinomycetes > Kitasatosporales > Streptomycetaceae > Streptomyces > Streptomyces sp. NPDC048295. The sequence continues at coordinate 82,357 of NZ_JBEZLL010000029.1, read as the reverse complement.
GGCTCACGCTTGCGGCCGCGCCCCAGCCCGCGGCGGGATGGTGGTACGGGTGGAACTCCGGATCGCCCTCGGGGGCCGGACCGACCGCGGGTTCCAGGGGCTGCTGCTCGTCGTCGTCGGTGCTCAAGGCCTTCAACCCTTCCGCCGTTCGGGCGCGAGGTGGGGGGATCCCGGGGGAACGCGATTCCGGGGTGGAAACGGTCCTTACCGGGCACGCTAACCGCGCCCGCTCCGGGCTGCACCCGGGTGCGGTCCCGGCTAGCGTGGACGTACCCGTCCCGGCCGGGCACGGTGATCCACCGAGCCGTCGAGGCGGTCACCCTTGATGTCCAGGAAGCACTGGCCGACGCTCTCCGCGGTGCCCCGGCTCGTCGCCGCGGTGGTCGCCGGCGCGCTGATCGGCGTGGTCACCGCCGTACCGGCCAACGGGCCGCTGGGCGTCCTCGCCGGAATCGCCGCGGCGGAGACGCTCTTCGTCGTGACGGGATGGATCGTGCTGTGGCCCATGGACGCGGCCACCACCCATCTCAACGTCCGGCGCGAGGAGTTCCGGCCCGTCGTCGAGGAACTCGTCGTCGTCGCGGCGTCCCTGTGCGGACTGGTCGGCATCGTGGTGCTGCTCCTGGTCGGCCATTCGGACCTGAGCCACGCGGCGGCCGCGACGGCTCTGTGCGGTGTGTTCATGGCGTGGGCGTCGCTCCATCTGATGTACGCCACCCGCTACGCGTACCTCTACTACGAGCCGCCCGAGGGCGGGATCGACTTCAACTCCCACGACCCACCGAGGTACGTCGACTTCCTCTACTTCAGCTACAACCTCGGGATGACCTACCAGGTCTCCGACACCGGCGTCTCCAGCTCCGCCATCCGCGCGGTCGTCCTGCGGCACTGCCTGCTGTCCTATGTGTTCGGCGCCAGCATCCTGGCCACCACGATCAACCTCGTCGCCGGAATCGTCACCACCTGAACCGGGACTCACCCGATACGTCTTCCCTTCCCGTCCGAGGACCGGTACCGGACAGCGCTTAGACTCCGCGAATGGCGAAGTACTTCGATGTGCACCCCGAGAACCCTCAACGGCGCACCATCAGCAGCGTGGCCGACAGCATCCGGTCCGGGGCGCTCGTCGCGTACCCGACGGACTCCTGCTACGCACTGGGGTGCCGACTGGGCAGCCGCGACGGCATCGGCCGGATCCGGTCGATCCGCAACCTCGACGACCGTCACCACTTCACGCTCGTCTGCGAGAACTTCGCCCAGCTCGGGCAGTTCGTGCAGGTCGACAACGACGTGTTCCGGGCGATCAAGGCGGCGACGCCCGGCAGTTACACCTTCATCCTTCCCGCGACGAAGGAGGTGCCGCGCCAGCTGCTGCACCCGAAGAAGAAGACGGTCGGAGTCCGCATTCCCGACCACGTGGTCACTCAGGCGCTCCTCGCCGAACTCGGTGAACCGCTGCTCTCCAGCACCCTGCTCCTGCCCGACGAGGACGAGCCGATGACCCAGGGCTGGGAGATCAAGGAACGGCTCGACCATGTGGTGGACGCCGTCGTCGACTCGGGCGACTGCGGCACCGAGCCGACCACGGTCATCGACTTCTCCGGCGGTGAACCCGAGATCGTCCGCCGGGGAGCCGGTGACGTCACACGGTTCGAGTAGCCGCCTCGGCCGGACCCCGCGCCGTCTCCACGGCCGCCTCGTCGAACCGCTTCGGCACCAGGCGCGCCACGTCGGGGTGCGCGCCGAGCGGGGCCGATACGAGGCAGCCGCCGGCCTCCTGTGCACGGCGGGCGACATGGCCGGGGGCCATCAGACGCCGGGCCACCGCGACCCGGCGATGGCCCGCGGCCCGCAGGGCCCGTACCGCCTCGGCCGGTGCCGGCGTGTTCGGGCAGAGGCAGGCGGCGACGACCGGGCGCCCGATCCGCTGCCGGAGCAGGGCGTCGCGGGTCCACCGATCCGGCGGCCGGCTCGGACACCGAGGTAGACGTTCCTCGGGTGCTACGGCCTGTGCCTGGTGTTGGCCTGCGCCCGCTGTCTGCGCCGCTCGGCGCACCGGCTGCCGGGCGTGTGAACTCACCACGTCCCTCCGGACAGCGGGCAGGCGCATACTGGGAGAAGCCGCACGATTGGAGGACGCCATGATCGTCCTCGGAGTCATTCTGCTGGTCATCGGCCTGGTGGCCGGAATCTCGATCCTGTGGACCATCGGGGTCGTTCTCGTCGTGATCGGCGTCATTCTGTGGATCCTGGGCGCCGTCGGGCACGCTGTGGGCGGCCGGCGCCACTACTGGTAGCGCCGTCGCACCGGCTGTCCGGGGTACGGGTCGCAGCCCGGGGAACCGCCGCCTGCGTACGTCGCAGTAGGCACGCGGCCCGTCGACCAGGGCATGGATTGGCCGCGTCGCTGCGCGAGAAAGTGTCGAAGACCTTGCCGGGGTCCTCCTGGGTGGCGTAGCGCAGCGTGGCACCCGCTCTGCCGCCGCCCGCCATGAAAGGGGCCGGCAGGCAGGCGACGGTGGAGGGGGCGGTCACCACCGTGAGTGCGGCCTGCTCTCCCTGCCCCATCGCGGACATCGTCTCGGCGGCCTGTTCGGCCTGGCGCACCAGGTCCTGGGCGATGGTACGGAAGCGCGGCCGGCCGCGTTCGAGCCGGCATCTGCTCGTTCACCGCGACGACGGACCGGGCGCGACGGTAAGTCCGTCACCGGTTCTCTGCCGCCCGAGCAGTGCGATGGCGTCACCAGGGGCGCCACGGCGTCCTTCCGGGATCCCTTCCCCGAACAGGTACGCAGCCGGGTCGAGGAGAACCGGAATGCGTACGGCTTCCCCGCGACGGGGCTCGCGCCCCGCTGAGCGCGCGGGCCCGACGGGCGCCCGGTCCGGGCCGGCTCAACCTCACCGCCATTTCGGTATACCATTTCTGGCCGGGGTGTCGGACGAGGAGGGGTGCGTTGTCGCAGGAAAAGCAGGCGGAGGCGTCGTCGGGCCCCGTGTCGTACGGGGCGCTGGTCGCAGGGGGACTGGCGATCGGTCTGGCGCAGTCCCCGTCGCAGCCGGCCCGCGGCTCGCTGGTGCTGGATCTCGTCGGGCGGGAGAACCTCAGCAACGCCAATGCGCTGAACGCGCTGGCGATGAACATGACGCAGGTCATCGGTCCCGCGGTCGGAGGGGCGATGATCAGCGCCTTCGGGGCGCCCGCGGCCCTCTGGATATCGACCACCTGGTACGCGGTGTCGTTCGTGGCGCTCTGGCCCCTGCGTGGTGTCGGACGGACCGCACCGGGCCGGCCGGAGCCGGTGCTGCGGATGCTCGCGAGCGGATTCCGTACGGTACTGACCAGCCGGCTCACCTCGGCCGTGCTGCTCGTCACCCTCGCCGCGAACGTCCTGCTGTGGCCCGTCCACCAGGCGTTCATGCCGGTGTTCGCCAAGGAGGTCCTCGGTCTCGACGCCGCGGGCCTGGGCCGGCTCCTGACCTGCGGGGGACTGGGCGGCCTCGCCGGTTCGCTCGCCATCGCCGTACTCGGCGACTTCAAGTTCAAGGGCGGGCTGTTCGTGCTCGGTACGGCGGCCTGGGGCGTCCTGTGGTCGCTGTTCGCGCTGTCCCGGACGGTTCCGCTCTCGTTCGCGCTGATGGCCTGCATCGGATTGATGAGCGCTTCGTTCGGCGTGCTGCAGACCACCTTGCTGCTGATGACGACCGCGCCGGAGGTGCAGGGGCGCGCCCTCGGTCTCCAGGAACTCGCCATCGGTGTGATGCCTTTCGCCTCGCTGGGGCTCGGCGCGGCGGCCCAGCGGCTGGGGGTCGGCCCCACCGCGTTCCTCAGCGCACTCCTGCTGGTCGTGATCCTGCTGACGCTCGCGGCCCGCGTGCCCCAACTGCTCCGGTACAGCGGCGTACACGCCCGGTAGCGAGGCGGAACCGGCCGGCAGGTGTGGAGCCGGCGTACGAGTACGGCCGCGGCGGAGCATCTCCGCCGCGGCCGCGTCCGTCACGGACCGGGCATCAGACCCGGAGCTCACCGTCCTGGACCACCACACGTCCCCCCGCGACCACCAGGTGCCGGCGCGGCGAGCGGACCAGGGCGTCCTGGACGTTCTCGGCGTCCACCAGCACGATGTCCGCCCGCGCGCCCGCCACGATGTCGTGGACCTCGCGGTGCACGAAGCCCGCCGCGCGTGTGGAGGCCAGCTCCACCGCGTAGGCGAGCTCCTCATCGGTACGCAGACCGTGGAGCCGGGCGAAGTTGAGCGCGACGCGCAGGAGGTCGCCGTCACCGTAGGGCGACCACAGGTCCCGGATCCCGTCCGTGCCGAGGCCGATCGGAACGCCGTGGTCCCGCATCCCGCGCCAGGGCAGCGGTGCGGTACGGACCGGGGCCACGGTCGCCCAGGAGACGCCGGCCTCCTCGCAGGCCTCGATCAGGCTCTGCTGCCGGTTCGCCGGCAACTCGCCCAGGGCGAAGCCGTGCGAGACCGTCACCTTGCCGTTCAGGCCCGTGCGCAGCGTGCGGTCGATGATGAGCTCGATCTGGAAGGCGCCGAGATCCCCGCCGTCGTGCAGATGGATGTCGAGCCCGACGCCGCGCCGCTCCGCGATGCCGAAGAGGCCGTCGAGCTGTGCCACGGGGTCGCGGTCGATCGAGGCCGGGTCGAGCCCGCCGATGGCGGTCGCGCCCGCCGCGGCCGCCTGATCGAGGAGTTCCAGCACACCGGGGCGACGCATGACGCCGTCCTGCGGAAACGCGACGATCTCCACCTCGACCGCACCGCCGAACGAGGCGACCGCCTCGCGGACGACATCGATCCCGCGCAGACCGACACCGAGGTCGACATCCACGTGGCTGCGGACCGCCGTGGTGCCGTGCCGGAGGAACTCGCCCAGCACGGCGGTGGCCGAGGAGGGGCTCGGGATGCCGAGTCCGTCACGCTCCGCGCGTTCGTGGGAGATGCGTCCCTGTGTCGTGGCCTCGCCCCCGTAGGAGACCCATGGCTGCCCCCACCAGCTCTTGTCGAGATGGGCGTGCGCGTTGATGAAGCCGGGCAGGGCGAGGAGACCGCCGCCGTCGAGGTGATCGCCGTCACCGGGCGCCGTTTCGGCGGGCGCGACGGAGAGGATCTCGGCGCCGGACATCACGATGTCCACGGGCGCCGCACCCCAGGGGCGGACGTTCGTCAGTGTCACATGAGCCATGAATGAATGGTATACCAAACGTCAATGCGTGGGTCGGTCAGATGGCGGGACCGGCGGCGCGCCGGCGTGCGAAGGCGAGCGGCAGCGTGGCGAGGGAGAGCGCCGCCGCGGCCAGGAGCGCCGTGGAGAACGAGGTCCCCGTCGCCAGGAAGCCGACGAGAAGCGCTCCCAGTCCCGTTCCGGCATCGAAGCCGATGTTCCACACGGCGCTCGCGACACCGCTGGAACGGTGGTCGACGGCGGCGAAGGCGTCCACCAGGGTCAGGTTCTGGAGCCCGCCGTAACTCACGCCGACCAGCGCCGTTCCGGCCAGCAGCGGAACCATGCCCGTCGCCTCCGGCGAGGTCACCGCCCAGGCGGTCAGGGCGAGCCCGAGCACCGTGACGAGCACCAGCGGCCAGCGGAACGGCCGGGTGCCGTACCGGTCGGCCAGCGACCCGAACCGCCAGCGCGAGACGGCCGCCGTGCCCGTCAGGAGCAGCAGCCCGGCCAGCGTCGCGGTGGGATCGCTGCTCATCTGCGGGGCGAAGGTGATCAGGGCGCCCCCGGCCGTCGTGACCCCCAGCAGGAGCAGCATCGGCGGGAGCAGCGGAAGGTGCCCGGCGCGCCCGCCGGTCACGGCGTCCCGGTGCGGCGGGTCCTCGACGGCCCCGGCCGGATGTCCGCCCAGCCGGCGGGCGAGCCGCAGCGCGGGCAGTACACCGAGCAGCGGCAGCGCGCCGACCGCGAACACGCACCCGAACCCGAGGTTCTCCGCGACCCAGGGCGCCGTCGAGACCAGGATGAACTGGGGCCCCGCGATCGCCAGGCCGTACGCCCCGACCGCCTTCCCGCGCCGCGCCGGCTCGACGAGCTCGGCGACGGCGGTGGCGCCGCAGACCGTGAGCACCCCGAACCCGAGTCCGCGCACCGCGGAGAGCGCGAGCACCGCGCCGAGGTCCGTCGTGAGCAGATGAGGCAGCGCGGGGGCGCCGAGCAGGATCACCCCGCAGACCAGGGTGGTCCGCCAGCCGAGGCGGCGGATCGCCGTCGGGACCAGGGTCTGGGCGAGCACGGTGCAGAGCATCAGGACCGCGTTGACCGAACCGGCGCCGGCTGCGTCGGCCCCGCCGCGCACCGCCCAGAGCGGCGCGGTGGGCAGCAGTGCCGCGAACCCCGAGAATCCCGTGGCCGTCAGGAGCAGCAGTGCGGGCATGCCCGGTGCGCTCCAGACCGTCTGCCGCACGGTGCTGTCCGCCGGAGCGTTCGTCACTGGCTCGTGCCTCCGTGTCGCCGTCGGCGGACCGGCCGTCGCGGCCGGTCGGCATGCGAGGGTGGGCCGCAGCGTGCCGCCCATCGTGAGGCGAATGGTATACCGGACATGGCGAGGCTGTCAGTCTGGAAAAATGGACACAGAGAGTGACGGGAATATGGTGAACGAGTCACATGCGGTCACGGTGGAAGACCGTGAATTCCTCCGTCGTTGCGTCGGCCTTGCACGCGAGGCGCTCACGGCCGGTGACGCGCCGTTCGGCTCGCTCCTCGTGGACGAGCACGGCACGGTCCGGTTCGAGGACCGCAACAGGGTCAAGGGCGGCGATGCGACCCGCCACCCGGAGTTCGAGATCGCGCGCTGGGCGGCCGCGAACATGTCCCCGCGGGAGCGGAGTGCGAGCGTCGTGTACACCTCCGGGGAGCACTGCCCGATGTGCAGTGCGGCCCACGCCTGGGTCGGCCTGGGCCGCATCGTGTACGCGTCGAGCAGCGAGCAACTCGTGGCATGGCGCAGGAGTTGGGGCTTGGACGCGGGGCCGGTCGCGGCCCTCCCCGTCAACGCCGTCGCCCCGGGCGTACCGGTGGCAGGCCCCGACCCGGCGCTCGCCGACGAGGTCCGCGCCCTGCACGCCCGGATGCTGGGCGCCGCCGTCGACGGCCAGGACCTGTCCGGCGGATCGGGGCCGGACGGACGCTAGGGCCTTCGTGTGCGGATCAGGCCTGGCGGTCGTCGCGCGCCGCGTTCTTCTCCTTGATGCGCACCGCTTCCTTGCGGACCTCCGCCTGGGTGGCGCGTTCCTGCCGGAGCCACTCGGGGGCTTCCTGCTTCAGGGCGTCGATCTGCTCCGTCGTGAGGGCCTCGGTGACTCCGCCACGGGCGAGGCCCGAGATCGAGACACCCAGCTTCGCGGCGACCACCGGCCGGGGGTGCGGGCCGTTGCGTCGCAGCTCCTGCAGCCACTCGGGCGGATCGGTCTGCAGTGCGTTGAGCTCGGAGCGCGAGACGACACCCTCCCGGAATTCGGCGGGGGTGGCCTCGAGGTACACACCCAGCTTCTTCGCCGCGGTCGCGGGCTTCATTGTCTGGGCGGTCTTGTGCGACGTCATGAGGACAAGGGTATCGAGCATGTGCGCTACCTCTGACCAGGGCCGGTAACCTGGCGGAGTGACAAGCTCGGAAGAAACCCCTTCGTTCCGGCTCGCGTACGTCCCGGGGGTGACACCCGGAAAGTGGGTGCGGATCTGGAACGAGCGGCTGCCCGACATCCCGCTGACCCTCGTGGGGGTGTCGGCCGCCGAGGCGCCCGATGCGCTGCGGGGGCGCGACGCCGACGCCGGACTGGTGCGGTTGCCGATCGACCGGACGGCGCTCAGCGCCATTCCCCTCTACACCGAGACGACCGTGGTCGTGGTCCCGAAGGACCATGTCATGGCGACGGTCGACGAGGTCTCCGTGGCCGACCTGGCCGATGACATCGTGCTGCACCCCCTCGACGAGACTCTCGACTGGGAGCAGCGTCCGGGCCGGCCGGCCGTGGAGCGTCCCGCCACCACGGCGGACGCCGTCGAGCTGGTGGCGGCGGGGGTGGGGCTGCTCGTCGTACCGCAGTCGCTCGCCCGTCTCCACCACCGCAAGGACCTCACGTACCGGCCGGTGCCGGACGCCCCCGAGTCGCGGGTCGCGCTGTCCTGGCCGGAGGACGAGACCACCGATCTGGTGGAGGAGTTCATCGGGATCGTCCGCGGACGGACCGTCAACAGTACGAGGGGCCGCCCCAAGCCCCCGGCGCAGCCCAAGGGCAGGCGGACCGAATCGGACGGTGCGCGGCGAAAGCCCGCGGCGGGCAGGGCGACCGGGCGGGCAGGCGGCAAGCCGACCGGCAAATCGGCCGGCAAGGGCGCGCGGGGCGGCTCCGGCGCTCCCAAGCGGGGCAAGCCCCGGCGTCGGCCGTAGGGCGTCTTCGCGAGCACCCGGCCCCGGCCGCACGCTCGGGGGATGACGATGCCGGCGCACCGGGGAGTGCCGACGGGACCTTCCCGGTGCGCCGTCCGCACGCGCCGTCTCAGCGCCTGCGCCGCGCCTTCGGCTCCGGTACGAGACGCACGACGCCGTTGAGCAGATGGTCGATCAGGTCGTGCGAGGGCTTGTCCGTGAGGTTGGTGAGCAGCCGGGCCAGGGTGTTCAGCAGAAACGGCGACCCCATGACGTAACGGTTGAGGACGGGCTGGAAGCCGGACCGGCTGAAGACGAGGTCGGCGGCCGTGTTGCCGAGGCGGTAGTAGCGCCCCCAGCGGCGGTTCATCTCGACGGGGTAGCCGCGCAGCACCTGCTCGCGCCGGGGCCCCGGGGGAAGGGCGAGGGCCAGCGTGGCGGTCTCGGCGGCGACCTCGCCGGCCTCCATGGCCTGGCCGATGCCCTCGCCGTTCCAGGGACTGATCATGCCTCCGGAGTCCCCTACGAGCAGGAGTCCGCGGGTGTAGAGCGGATGGCGGTTGAAGCCGAGCGGAAGGGCCGCGCTGCGGACCGGGCCCTCGGCGTTCTCCTCGCGCAGGCCCCAGGCCTCGGGGGTACGGGCCAGCCACTCGTCCAGGGTGGCGCGCAGGTCGGCCTTTCCGTGCCGCCGGTGCGGCAGCGCACCGAGGCCGACGTTGACGCGGCCGTCACCCATGGGGAAGATCCAGCCGTAGCCGGGCAGGAACCGGTCGCTGCCGGGGAACCGGAGGTCGGCCCACAGCTCCAGATACTCCTCCCGGGAGCGCTCGGGGCTGCGGTAGTACCGGCGGGCGGCCGTCGCGATCTGCCTGTTCCTGTCCCGCTGGAGACCCATGGCGAGGGCGAGGCGGGCGGAGGCGCCGTCCGCGGCGATCACGATCGGCGCGTGGAAGGCCAGGGGTTCCTTCTCCGCGGTCGTGGCGGTGACACCGGTGATGCGGCCGGCCCGGTCGGTCAGGGGCTCGGTCACCTTCACGCCACTGCGCAGCCGCGCTCCGGCGGCGACGGCGTGCCGCGCGAGGATGTCGTCGAAATCGTGCCGGCTGCGTGAGAGGCCGAAGTCCGGATAGCGGCCGAGAGCGGGCCAGTCGATGTGCACCTGATGGTCCCCGGCCACCCAGCGCATGCCGCGCGAACGGGTCCACCCCGGAGCCTTGATGTCGACGCCCATCCTGATGAGCTGGTGCACCGCACGCGGAGTCAGGCCGTCCCCGCACACCTTCTCCCGGGGGAAGCGGGACTTCTCCAGCAGCAGGACATCGACACCCGCCCTGGCGAGGTGAAAGGCCGTGGCCGATCCCGCGGGCCCCGCCCCCACCACGACCACCTGGGCCTCCTCGTCCGGGCCGCGGCCGGACGAGACGTCCGACAAAGACCGGTCCGGCGTCGTTTCCCGCATATGGAACCCCTTCCTGGAACCGGTGCCGTACCGGGGACGGCAGCCATCCGCTTCATCATCGATCAAGGGCGGCCGACGCGGGAGCGGGTCCGGAAATCCGGCCCCTTCCGGGTGGAAGCCCAAGATGCGAACATGCTGAAACCGTGACAATTTACCCTTGCTGGCCAGCTGCTCGGGTGAAAGGGACGGTCTGATGGAGTGTCGTACGGCGAGTCGAAGGCCCTTACGCGATCCCGGCCTTCCCGAGGGCACGCCGGTGGAGCCGCACCGGCCGACGCCGCGTCACCCGGCCCCGCCGGGCCGCCGTACGCCCGGGCCCCGCGGTGCCCGGCCGCCCGCGTGCCGCACGAGTTCCGTCGCCCCTTCCCGCCAGTACCGTTCTGCCGCCGCAAGGAGTGCCGTATGAGCACCATGGACGTCCCCTCGGAAGCCGAGTCGGAGATCCCCGCACCGCAGCCGCAGTCCGGCAGGGCCGCGGCGCCGGCGATGACCTGGGTGACCCTGGCGCTGATGACCACCGCCTCGGTGGCCAGCCTGCGCTCCGCCCCGACGATGGCCGTGTACGGACTGGCCTGCGTCTTTCTCTACCTCGTCCCGGCGATCGTGTTCCTGATGCCGACGGCGCTGGTCTCCGCCGAGCTGGCGTCGGGGTGGAACGGCGGTGTCTACCGATGGGTGAGCGAGGGGCTGTCGAAGCCGCTCGGATTCCTCGCCGTGTGGTGCCAGTTCGCGATGACGATCTTCTACTACCCGAGCCTGCTCGCGTACGTCGCCGGCACCATCGCCTATGTCATCGATCCGAGACTCGCCGGCAGCGGTCTGTACACCGCGATCGTGATCATGGTCCTGTACTGGACCGGGGTGTGGGTCTCCGCCCGGGGCACGAAGGCCGTCGCGGGCCTCTCGTCCTGGGGCCTGATCATCGGGACGCTGGTGCCGGGCACCGTCCTCGTGGTCCTCGGGCTCGTCTTCCTGGGCCAGGGCAACGGCTCCGCCGCTCCGATGACGGGCGGTCATCTGCTTCCGCAGTGGACGGGGCTCGCCAGCCTCGTCCTGATCGTCAACAACTTCCTCAGCTACTCCGGCATGGAGATGAACGCCGTCCACGTCTCGTCGCTGAAGAACCCGGCCAGGGAGTACCCGCGGTCGATGTTCCTCGCCATGGGACTGGTCCTGCTGATCTTCATCCTTCCGGCGCTGGCCATCAGCTGGGTCGTCCCGGCCGACCAACTGAGCCTCACCGCAGGTGTGATGCAGGCGTTCGACGCGTTCTTCTCGCACTTCCACGTCGGCTGGCTCACCCCGGTCGTGGCCGTCGCCCTCGTCGCGGCGGCGCTCGGCGGGATGCTCACCTGGCTGGCCGGGCCCTCCAAGGGTCTGCTGCTGATCTCCCGGGAGGAGGGCTATCTGCCACCGTTCCTGCAGAGGCTCAACAAGCACGGCATCCAGCAGAACATTCTCGTCACCCAGGGGGTCGTGACCACCGCCATCGCCCTCATGTACGCGCTGATCCCCAATGTCTCCAGCGCCTACTGGATCTTCTCCGTGATCACCACGCAGGTGTATCTCATCGTCTACCTGCTGATGTTCGCAGCCGCGATCCGGCTCCGCAGGACCCGGCCCGACCACCCGCGCGGCTACCGCGCACCCGCCCTCGTCCCCCTGTGCGTCCTCGGACTGCTCGCCTCGCTCGCCGCCCTGGCCATCGGCTTCGTCCCGTCCTCGCAGTTCGGCGGCGGCAGCGTCTGGTCGTACATCGCACTGGTCGGCGGCGGGCTCGTCGTCCTCGGTCTGCTCGTGCCGTACCTCTTCCTCCGGCTCCGCAGGCCCGATTGGCGCGTTCCGGCCGCGGAGCCCGAGGCCGGGGCGGCAGCGGGCGGTGACGCATGAGCCCGACGCGCATGGCCTCGGAGCACCGCTGGATCCACCTCGGTGCGATCGTGCTGCTGCTCGCCCTCGTCGTCATCGGCATCGTCCAGTACACGAGCGTCAGGGCCACCAACGAGTCCCACGGAAAGGCCACCGAGCTCAGCGACCAGCTGGTGGAGGCCGGATACCCGGCACCCGACACCGGCACCGTCCAGCGACTGCTCGGCACCGACGGCGGCATCGTGTGCGATTCCCCCGACGACGCGCTCAGGACCGCCCTGTGGAAGATCCAGCTGTCCAACGGCGCGGGCGGGCCCGGCCAGCGGCCCGTCATCGCCGACACCAGGGCGGTCGGAGCCGAGCGCATCGTCCTCCAGGTCTACTGCCCGGACCAGGCCGAAGCGTTCGACAGGACCGTGGACCGGCTCAGGACCGACAGCACGGTCCGGCGCTGAGCCCGGACCCCCGCAGGACGACGCCCGAAGGACCACGAGAACCGGACCGCCCGGTCCGGACCCGACGACCGGGAGACAACCATGAGCGAGCACGAACTGGCCCACCGGATCGCCGCCCTGATGCCCCGGGCCAAGGCGGATCTCACCGAACTGGTCTCGATCCCCTCCGTCGCCGACCCCCGCCAGTACCCGCCCGAGGAATGCCGGAGGGCGGCCCAGTGGGTGGCCGACGCCTTCACCGAGGCGGGCCTCCACGACGTGCACCTCGCCGAGACGCCCGACGGCAGCGCCGCGGTGCTCGGCCACCGCCCGCCGCCGCCCGGGGCGCCGACCGTGCTGCTCTACTGCCACTACGACGTCCAGCCGCCGCTCGACGACGCCGCCTGGACCTCGCCGCCCTTCACGCTCACCGAGCGGGACGGCCGCTGGTACGGACGCGGCACCGCGGACTGCAAGGGCAACATCGTCATGCACCTCACCGCACTGCGGGCCCTCGGTGACGACCTGCCCGTCGGACTGCGCTTCGTCGCCGAGGGATCGGAGGAACAGGGCACCGGCGGAATGGAGGCGTACGTCCAGCAGCACCGCGAGCAGTTCCTGGCCGACGCCCTGCTGATCTGCGACACGGGCAACGCCGCCGTGGGACAGCCGACCGTGACCACCTCCCTGCGGGGCCTGGCCGGCCTGGTGGTGACCGTGTCCACGCTCCGGGGAGAGGTGCACTCCGGGATGTTCGGCGGGCCGGCCCCGGACGCCCTGGCCGCGCTCGTCCAGCTCCTGTCCACCCTGCGCGACGAGGACGGCGGAACACGCATCGACGGCCTCGACGCCTCCGGCACCTGGTCCGGGGCGCCCTACGACGAGGAGCAGTTCCGGCGCGACGCCGATGTGCTGGACGGGGTGTCGCTCACCGGTTCCGGCACGGTCTCCGACCGGCTCTGGGCCCGCCCCGCCGTCACCGTCCTCGGCATCGACTGCCCGCCGGTCGTCGGCTCCTCCGCCGCGATCCAGGGCACCGCACGGGCCCGGGTGAGCCTGCGCGTCCCGCCGGGAACGGACGCGGACGCCGCGCTGGTGGCCCTGACCGCCCATCTGGAGAAGGCCGCACCCTGGGGCGCACACGTCTCGGTCGAACCGGAGGGGACCGGGGCGCCGTTCCGGGCCGCCACCGACGGACCCGCCTACGCGACCCTGGGCCGCGCCATGGCGGACGTCTACGGAAAGCCGATGGCCGCCCTCGGCCAGGGCGGCTCCATCCCGCTGTGCAACGTCTTCACCGGCGCGTACCCCCGGGCCGAGATCGTCCTGATGGGCGTGGAGGAACCGCAGTGCCTCATCCACGCCCCCAACGAGAGCGTCGACCCCACCGAGATCCAGCACATGGCCCATGTCGAGGCCCTCTTCCTGAGCCGGTACGCCGCCGCCCGGCGGAGCTGAGCGCGCCCGCGACGGCCGGGGGAGTCCCGGTCACGACTCCAGATAGCGCAGGACCGCGAGCACCCGTCTGCTGTATCCGGTGGCGCGCGGCAGACCGAGCTTCTCGAACACCGAGTTGAGGTTCTTCTCGACCGAACTGAGCGAGATGTGCAGCTGCTGGGCGATGGCCGCGTTGCTGCGGCCCTGCGCCAGCTCCTGCAGGACACTGCGCTCCCGGGGAGTCAGCCCGGCCAACGGGTCGACGTGCGTGGTCCGGACCACCAACTGCCTGACGACCTCCGCGTCGATGGACGCCCCGCCCGCGTGGATCCGCTCCAGCGATTCCAGGAACTCGTCGACCTGCGCAACCCGGTCCTTGAGCAGATAGCCGACCCGCTCGGCGCTCTGCGACAGCAGCCGGACCGCGTAGTTGCGCTCCACGTGCTGGGAGAGCACCAGCACACCGACCAGCGGCCAGCGCTCACGGATCTCCAGCGCGGCCCGCAGCCCCTCGTCGGTGTGGGTGGGAGGCATCCGGATGTCGACGACGACGAGGTCCGGCGGGTCCGCCTCGACCGCCCGGACGAGGGCGGTGCCGTCCCCCACCGAGGCGAGGACCTCGTGCCCCTCCTCCGCGAGCAGCAGGGCCAGGCCCTCTCTGAGCAGGGTCGAGTCCTCGGCGAGCATTACGCGCACGGCAACTCCGCGGTGATCGTGGTGGGGCCCCCGCAGGGGCTGTCGATGTGCAGCCGGCCGTCCAGCGCGTCGACCCGGCTGCGCAGCCCGGACAGCCCGCCGCCCGACGGGTCCGCGCCACCGCTGCCGTTGTCCCGCACGGACACGGACACCCGGCCCCCGCCTCCCCCGACGGCCACCCGGATGAGGGTGGCCCCGGAGTGCTTGGCCGCGTTGGTCACGGCCTCGCAGACCACGAAGTAGGCGGCGGTCTCCACCGGGCGGGGCAGTGGCAGCGGCAGCGCGAACTCCATGTGCAGGGGTATGCCGCAGCGTTGGGCCACCCCGCCGAGAGCCTCTTCGAGTCCCAGATCGTCCAGGGCCGACGGGTAGACGCGCCAGGCCACCTCGCGCAGTTCGGTGAGGACCTCCCGGGAGGCCTGGTGGGCCTGCCGGAGCAGTGCCTCGGCCTGCTCGGGCGTCCGGTTGCGGCGGGCCCGGCCCAGCAGCATGGCCAGCGCCACCAGTCGTTGCTGCACACCGTCGTGGAGGTCGCGTTCGATGCGCCTGCGTTCCGCGTCGACCGCCCGGAGGACTCCGGCCCGGCTGTCGGCCAGTTCGGCGATCCGCCGCTCCAGCAACTCCCGCTCCGAGGGCCCGAAATGATCGCGTGCCAGCCGGGTGTCGAGTGCGTTCAGCGAGAAGAGCCCCTGGAGGTCCAGGAAGAGCAGGAGACCACCGAGTGCCGCCTGGGGCAGCAGACGCAGCCAGTCGGCGGGGTCGTGGGCCATCCCCGCGGCCAGGAGTACGGCCAGCACGGCCCCGTACCCCAGCAGTGCGACCACCCCGGCGAACAGGATCCCCGCGCCGGTGCGGGCGGCCAGATAGCGCAGGACGTCCCGGTCGCAGGCGTGGTGCGCGGGGAACACGTCACCGTGGAAGACACTGCGCCGGACCCGTTCCACACCGGTGAGCCGGCGCGCCCCGGCGCTCAGCAGGGCCAGGGCGCGCGGCCGGGTACGCGGCCACAGCGCGAACGGCAGCGCCGGCAGGCCCGGTACGGTGAAGTACAGCAGCCCGGCCAGGGCGGTGAAGCAGCCGAGCAGCGCGCCCGCGGCTCTCCGGGGCCATGGACACGGGTGTGCCACGGCGTCCCCCGCCTCCCCGCGCCACGGGCCGGTCGGCGCCGGAACACGACCGGTCGTACCGTCCGAGAAGTCCCCCTCCACGCCTGCCGACCCTAGCCGCGCGGCATGACCACGGCAAGATCGTTCCGGCCGGGCGGAGAAGACCGCCGGAGCGGGGTCCCCGGAGCTCACGGGACCCGGCGGTGCTGTGCCCGGCCACGGGGCCGCAACCGCATCGCCACGTACCCGGCGAACGCCACCAGGACCAGGACGACAACCGCCTTGGACAGCACTCCGACATAGGACTCCACCAGATCCCACCGGTCCCCGAGCCAGTAACCGGCCATCACCAGTACGGAGTTCCACACCAGGCTGCCCGCGGCGGTCAGTGCCACGAAGAGCGGCAGCGACATGCGTTCCACGCCCGCGGGCACGGAGATGAGACTGCGGAAGACCGGCACCATGCGGCCGAGGAGGACGGCCTTGGTGCCGTGCCGGGCGAACCACTGCTCCGTACGCTCCAGATCGGAAGCCCTCACCAGCGGAAGCCGCGCCCAGATCGCATGCATGCGGTCGCGGCCGAAGAGCACGCCGATCCAGTACAGAACCACCGCGCCCACCACCGAACCGAGCGTGGTCCAGAAGAGCGCGGAGGCCAGACCGATGACACCCTGCCCCGCCGCGAATCCGGTCAGCGGGAGAATCACCTCGCTGGGCAGCGGAGGAAAGAGATTCTCCAGGGCGATGGCGAGGCCCGCTCCCGGACCCCCCATGCTGTCGACGAGGCCGGCTGCCCAGCCCGCCACACCGCCCGCGGGTTCCTGGGGGAGACCCAGAACGACGAAATCCATGAACCGACTCCCGGCCGTTGTGATGAGGCACGGGAAGTCCGCCGCGCCCCACCGGAAACGCTAGGAACCGGCGACCGGCACCGGTACGGGGATTGCCGCCGGACCGGATGCTGTTCTCCGCACCGGTCACCCTGAGGTTTCCCGTAACTCCGGTACCCCGCCGACGGGGCGGCCCGGCCCGCGGGCCGCCTCACTTCTGGGCGAGGACGACCCAGACCTGGCCCGGAGCGAAGGTCATCCGCCCGCCGTCCCGGGTGGTGAACGAGGTCGTGGAGCCGGCCGTGGGCCGCGACCAGCGGACGTCGTACTCCTTGCCGTCACGCAGCACCAGGGCGGAGCCGGAGCCCACGGTCTCGGTGTACGGGGAAGTGCTGCCCCACCGGTCCTGGAACCGCGAGGGGCGCACCGTCACGTACTGCACCACCACATCGGCCGCGCCGAGCCGGGCTCCCCCGGCCGTGAGGGCCGGGGCGCCGTCCATGGACACGAGCCACCGGCCCCGTCCGGCGGACCAGGTGAACGCGAAGCTCGCCGCCGGGTAGCGGACCGTACGGGTGGCGACGGATCTGCCGCCCGGCACGGCTCCGGCGAAACGCAGTCCGATGTCCTCGGCCGCGTTCACCCCGGTGGCGGTGTGCGAGGCCCTGGCGGGGCGCAGGTAGAGGTTGTGCGGGGCCGCGTGGTCGTTGCCGCGGAAGAAGGCGTCGGGGTCCGTCGCGGGGGACAAGGGGTCCAGCGGGGCCGCCGCGATGGCCGGGAGAAGCTTGGACTGGGCCCCGGAGAAGGCGAGCGTCGGCCGGTCGAACTGACGGAGCAGCTCCAGGTCCGACTCCCGGGCGCTGCGCACCGGGCCGACCACCGACGGCAGCCGGGACGAATAGGCGGCGAGTATGCGGCTGAGACCGGCCTCGACCTGCTCCACATAGACGATGTCCGCCTTGTCGAGCCCGGTCTGCGGGCGGGCCGGGCCGACGTTGTCGACCTTCACGGCGAGCACGTGGGCGCGTGCTGCGGCGGACGTGGGCGGCACGGCGCTGCCGGGCGAGGAGGCCGTGCCCCCGCAGCCGGCCACCGCCCCGATGAACAGCGCGAGCGCGAGCGCCGGCACGGCGGCCGGTCTCCTCGTCCGGGATGCGTGCATGGCGGCAGTCCCTTCCGCGTCATCGGCCGACGCGGGGCCTTCGGCTGCTGCCGCCCGCCGCGACGACTTCCTGCCCCATCATCACGCAGAAGGGGGACCCGGGCGCTCCGGGGAGCGGGGCGGGAGATCCTGAGCCCCGGATGGCGGACGGGCCCGCGCTCAGTACGGCAGCGGGCGGCCGGACGGGGTCCTCAGGTCGAGGGGCGGCGGCCGGGACGGCAGCTGCGGTCGTCGGACGATCCTGATGCGGCCCACTGCCACCACCCCCTGTCGGTCATCCGTCATATGCCCGGCGGACGACCCGTTCATGCGGCTCCCGGGGGAATCATCCGGGACACGGAGGCGCACAGGGCAGGAACGCCCCATCTCGGGTGCGGTCGACGGGACATGACGGATCGTCGGCAGACCCGGTGGAGCAGTGGAACGGGAGGGAACGGGAAGGCGCCATCTTGCCGTCGCACAGGGGACAGCGCGCACACGGGCTCGCTATCCTCCCGGCCATGAGCCATGAGCGCGGCACGGGCGGAGCCCCCGGCGGGGCCCCGCGGAGTTCCGGGTGACCGAGTTCCGGGTGACCGAGGGCATGGGGCCCGCGCCGGAGGCCCGCACCGCGGAGGCATGGCGAGCCTTCGGCACCCGGTTGCGTCAGTGGCGCCGGCGCGCCGGGCTCACCCAGGTCCAGGTGGGTGCCCGCGTCGGATACGACCACACCGCCATCAGCAAACTGGAACACGGCACCCGCCGGACACCGCTGCCGCTGGCCCGCAGGCTGGACGACCTGATGTCGGCGGGCGGCGCCCTCCTCGCCGCCTGTGAGCAGGCGGAGGCCGCGGGCGAGGGCGGTCCGGGCGAGGAGAGCGCGGGCGCACGCCCCGCGCAGCAGGCCCCGCTGCCCGGCGAGCCCGCCGGGGGCGATCTGCTCGCGATGCTGCCGCCGGACACCGTCCTGCCCGGCCGTCTGCCCAGCTACGGGCTGGTGTGCCCGGTGCACGGCAGGGACGGCTGCACCGTCCCGGTACTCGCCGATGTCGTCGCCCTGCACACGGACTTCTGCTCCCTCGGCCCGGCCACCGTGTCGTGCCCGCCGCTGGACATCGACACGGTGCACGCCCTGACGGCGCTGCTCGCCGTCTGCCTGCGGGCCGACGAGGAGCGTGCCTGGCCCGGAGCGACCGTCGTGGTCGAGCGCACCCTGCACGCGATGCTCCGCTGGATGGCCCTGCCCGCGGCGCCCTACCAACGCCAACTCGCCCCGCTGGCAGCCGAGTACGCGCAGTCCGCCGGCTGCCTGCGACTGCTGTGGGGCCGCAACGCGACGGCGATGGCCTGGCTCGACCGCTCGCTGCTCTGGGCCGGGCTGGCCGGCCACGTCGGAACGGAGGTGGCCGCGCTCAGCGACATGAGCACGCTGGCCCGGCTGGAGGGCGACGGCCCGTCCGCCCTCGCCTACGGGGGCGCGATCCGGCAGGCCGCCGCCGGCCGGTACTGGGCCGGCGCGATGAGCGATCTGTACCTGGCGCGCGGACACGCCGTCCGGGGCGACGCGCGGCAGACCCTGGGCCACATCGACCGTGCCTGGTCGCAGCTGGACCGGGTCGGCGAGCAGGACGAGACGGAGGCGCCCTGGCTGTCCGTCGCCTCCGTGCGCCTGCGGGTGGAGTCCGGTGCCGCCGGGGCGCTGCGGGACCTCGCAGCGGCGACCGGGGACCGCCGGCTGGCGCTGCGCGCGGTCGGGGCGGCCCGCACCGCCCTGGGGATGCTCCCTCCCGGGATGCACTCGGCACGGACGCTGTTCCTGGTACGGATGGCGGACGCCCATGCCTGCGCCCAGGACCCACAGGCGGCGATCGCCATCGCCGGGCCGGTCCTGGACACCACCGAGGTGACCGCGTCGACCCTGCTCGGGCAGGAACTGCGGGGCCTGCACAGCCGGTTGGCGGCCCGGCACGACAACCGGCCGGAGACCGACGAGTTCACCCGCAGGCTGGCCGCTGTCATCCGCTGAGATGCCGGAGGCGGGACGTGTGTGCACACGTCCCGCCCCGGATCACGCACGTGCGGAGAATCAGCCGGCGTTCAGCGTCACGTCGTCGACGACGAAGCTGGTCTGCAGATAGGCGTCCTCACTGCTGGTGAATCCGAGCGTGACCGTCTGGCCGGCGAACTCGCCGACGTCGAAGGTCTTCTGGACATAGGCACTCGTGGCGTCCGTGTTGGAGTACGTCGCGAGCGTCTTGGTGCCCAGCTTCACGGTGAATGTGTCGTACGCGGTCGGGTCGCCCGCCGACTCGTCCGTGTCGGTGCGCAGATAGAACGAGAGCTTGTACGACGAGCAGCCCGACGGAACCGTCAGCGACTGCGAGACCGTGTCCGAGTGGGTGGATCCCCAGCCACCGAGCCAGGCCGTGTACGAGCCCGAGTGGGCCGGCTTCTCCGACGTCCGGTTGTTGATCACACCGTCCGTCTGGGTCCACGGGGTCACACCGTTCTCGAAGCCGCCGTTGACGACGGCCTGACGGGCCTGGCAGGTGCCGCCGCCACCGACGACGAGCGAGTACGTGGTGGAGTGGGTGGCCGTGCCGGTCCCGGTCACCGTGATGGTGTACGTGCCCGCCGCGGCCTGGGCCCCGGCGCTGACGGTCATCGTCGAGGAGGAACCCGACTGCACGGACGCCGGGGCGAACGAGACGGTGACCCCGCTCGGCGCGCCGGACGCCGTCAGCTTCACGGTCTGCGCGGAGCCGGCGGTCGTCGCGGTGGACACACTCGCGGTGACCGAGCCGCCCGGCTGGACGTTGCCCGAGACCGGCTTCACCGAGACGGAGAAGTCGTCGGCCGGTGCGGTGGTGCCGACCGAGGTCTTCCAGATGGTGTACGCGACGCCGTCGGCGCTGCGGTCGAGCGCGGTCGCGTTGATGTTGGCCGTGGTGTCGCAGGACGAGTGGTAGCAGGAGTCGTAGGAACGGCCTGCCGTGCCGCCCCACTTGGCGGCCTGCGCCGACGTCTTGGTGTCGCTGGCGCCCGTCGCGTAGCCGGAGGTGGGGATGCCGCCCTGCTGGAAGGAGTAGTCGTCGGACCGGCCCTGGCCCTCCACGTTCTCCTCCGGAGCGAGGTTCAGCGAGTCCCAGTACTCCTTCATCGGCGCCGAGGCGGCCGAGTTGACGTTGTTGATGAAGTAGCCGCCGTTGGTCGAGGCCACCATGTCGAAGTTGTAGTACGCCTTGATGGCACTGCGCTCGGCCGAGCCGAGCTGGCCGACGTAGTACTCGGACCCCTGCAGGCCCTGCTCCTCGCCGTTCCACCAGGCGAAGCGGACATGCTTGGTCATGGTCGGGTTGCGCTGGGCCAGCGTGAGGGCGTTCTCCAGCAGGGTCGCCGAACCGGAACCGTTGTCATTGATGCCGGGACCGGCCGCCACGCCGTCCAGATGGGCACCGAACATGATCGTCTGGTCCGACGGGCCGCCCGGCCAGTCGGCGATCAGGTTGTTGCCCCGGTAGGTGCAGCTGGTGCAGGTCTGCTCGCTGACGGTGTAGCCGGCGGCCTGCAGCTTGCTCTTCACATAGGCGACGGAGGCCGTGTAACCGGCGCTGCCGGCCCGGCGGTTGCCGCCGTTCTGGGTGGCGATGGTGTTCAGCTGCGTCAGGTGCGCCTGCACATTGGCGACGCTGATGTCCGGTGCGCCGCCGCCGGGATTGCCGCCCCCGTTGTCGACGGTCAGGGTGTACTGCGCGGTGTGGCTCTGGGTGCCGTCACCCTTCACCGTGAAGGTGTACGAGCCGGGCGCGGCGCTCGCGGACGCCGACACGGTCATCGCCGAGGAGGCTCCGGCCTGCACCGACGAGGGGCTGAAGGCCGCAGTGACACCGCTCGGCAGACCGCTCGCCGTCAGGGCGACGGTCTGCGCGCTCCCGGAGCTGACCGTCGTCCGCACCGTGGCCGTCACCGAACTGCCCGGCTTCACGGAGCCCGACGCCGGGTCCAGGGACATCGTGAAGTCGTTGGTGCCGCTGGGCGTGCAGGTCGGGTCGCCGCTCTGCGCGGGGACGCTGACGGCGTCCCAGGCGGCCTTGGCCCGGTCGAAGAGCGTACAGCCCGGGTCGAGGTTCTTCGCCGCGGTCAGCGTGGCCGTGCGGTAGCGCTTGTACGTCATCCCGCTCGTCTTCAGCAGCATTCCGCCGTAGAAGACCTTGCCCGCGCTCTGGATGCCGACACCGGTGACCGAGGAGCTGTTGCAGGTGGGGCTGGTGGGCTTGCCGCCGCCGGGGTTCGAGCCCTCGGCCAGCAGATAGAACCAGTGGTTGAGCGGACCGGCCGCCGCGTGCTCCTCGGTGTTGGGTATCGAGGAGCTGTAGCAGTTCGGGTCGCCGATCTGCCCCGGGTTGTACATGATCCGGATCGGCCCGTTGCCGACCAGGTTGATCTTCTCGCCGACGGTGTAGTCGGGGTCGTCGTACGGGGCCGGCTCATTGGTGTACGCCTCGGTCAGGGCGCCCATGATGTCGCCGGTGGCCTCACCGAGACCGGACTCGTTGTTGGCGCCGCCGGGCGTGTACTGGTCGATGCCGTGGCCGAACTCGTGGCCCACCACGTCCATCGCGCCGATCCACTGATTGGCGTTGTTGTGGCCGATGGAGACCGAGGAGCCGTCCCAGTAGGCGTTGACGTCGTTCAGTCCGACCTTGACCGGCCAGCTGCCGCCGTTGCCGTTGTGCCCGTTGCGGCCGAGCCAGTCCTTGAGCATGTTCCACTCGTGCTGCGCCGCCCACATGACATCGACGCAGCCGGTCTCCTTGCTGGAGGCGTTGCCGGTGCCCCAGGAGTCGCTGGACTTGGTGAAGACACTGCCCGTGCTGTAGTCGGCGCAGCTCAGACCGGGCCGGTTCGGGTCGCGCAGCGAGTAGCTGCTGCCCGAGGCGGTGGTGTCGATGGCCAGCGGTGACGGGCCGTTCCACTGGCTGTTGCCGGTGCCCGCCTTGACGTCGTCGTAGCTGTCGAGCACCTTGCCGGTGCCCGCGTCGACGAAGACGTGCAGCCGGCTGGGTGCCTTGGCGGTACGCCCGGTCAGCACCGTCTCCCACGCCAGCCGGGAGGACTTGTCCGTGGCGCGGACGACGAGCCGGTGCGATTCCACCCGCTGTACCGTGCGCAGCTTCTTGCGGGCGGTGGTCTCGGCCGCCCGGGCGGAAACGCTCGGCGTGGTCGGGACGTTGATCCGCCGGGACACCGCGGACTGGGTGCCGCGGACCCGGCCCTCGGAGTCGGCCACCACGACCGCGTCCCCGCCGACGACCGGCAGGCCGCGGTAGGTGCGCTGGTACGCGACGGAGTACATCCCCTTGACCCAAGGGGTCACCATCTGTCGCTCGTACCGCTCCTCGGGCCCCTTCGCCAGGGTGTCGAGACCACTGGCGGCGGCCCGGTCGGCCGCCGAAACGGCGGCCGAGAGCGCGCTCGGGGCGGGCGGGGAGGGTTCGGCGGATGCCGACTGCCCGCCGGTGAAAACCAGCATTCCGGCGAGGACGGCCAGGGTCGTCCCGGCCGTCATCGGTCTGTATTTCATCGAGGCTCCTTGATTGGGGGGCCTCGATCACGGGCAGCCGCGTACCCTGACGCACTTGCCCCGGCCGTCGTCGGCCGCCCGCGCCCCCGGTGTCCGTGATCGAGCGACCGAACACTCACACGTCGCCATGGACTCGTCAACGAAGTGCGGTCGCTGTGAGGGGACTTGGCAAGTTTGGTCAAGGCGCGGTGGTGGGATCGCACAACGTCGGGAGCGTGGGGGCCGTCAATCCAGCCCGGAGATCGTGAACACCGTGCGCGCGTGCCTGCGGTCGATGCGGTCGGCCAGCTGCCGCAGTGCGGTCACTCCGCACCGCAGCGTCCCGCGCTCCACGCAGCCGCGGGCGTCCTCGTCCAGTCGGTGCCACAGTGCCGGGTTCGCGAGGAACACCGCCGGGTCGACCTCGACCCGGCGGCCGTCGGCGTCGCGGAGCACCATGCGCTGGGCCACGCCGTCCGACCAGCGCACCGAGACGAGCCGGTCGGTGCGCACGGTCCGCTCGCGCAGCAGGCCCCGGGAGGACAGCCATCCGGTACCCGCGCGGACCCGTGGTGGTACCAGGACCGCGCACAACAGGGCGGCCAGCCCGGTCCACAGCAGGACGCGCGGCCAGCCGAGACGGCCGGCCGCCGTGTCGACGGCCAGCAGCAGCCCGAGCAGCACCACGGAGCAGTGGACCGCGAACCGCAGTTCGGTGGTCCAGCCCTGATCGTGGGTGGCCGTGCCGGGGGAGGGCGGGCGCGGGCCGGTGTGGTGGCCGGGGGTGCTGCGGGTGATGTGGCGTCGCATGGCAGTGACGCTATGTGCGACCACCGGTCCCGTCGGTGCCGTTGACGAAGTGCTGACGCCGGGGCGGAGGGTCCTGACGGTTGCTTGACACACGGATCGCGGGCCGGCACGGGGTTGTGCGGGGCGGACCGCTGCCGTTACCCTGCAAGGATGGCAAGAGCTGATGATAAAACAGATCTCACAACCAACGTACCAGTAGAGAAGATTGATTGCAAGTCTGCCTCGTGGGCGGAGCTCGCCCGCCGCGACGGAGCCCGCTGCACGATACGGACGGAAAGGCTCGGATCATGACCACGCAGACCCTTGCGGCAGCGGCGGCGGGCACCTGGCGGCTCGGCGACCTCACCGTCAACCGCATCGGATTCGGCGCCATGCGCCTGACGCAGCAGGGTGCGGTGTTCGACGACGGAGCGGCCCCGAGCGACCGCGACCGGGCCATCGCCGTGCTGCGCCGCGCGGTGGAGCTCGGCGTCGACCACATCGACACGGCGGCCTTCTACTTCTCGTCGCTGCGCTCCGCGAACGAGCTGATCAACCGGGCGCTGGGGCCCTACCCCGACGGCCTGGTCATCGCCACCAAGGTCGGCCCCAGGCGTGACGCGTCCGGTGACTGGCAGCCCTGGTCCCGGCCCGAACAGCTGCGGGGGCAGGTCGAGGAGAATCTCCGTCAGCTGGGCCGTGACCACCTGGACGTGGTGAACCTGCGCACCCAGGGGTCCGCCCCGATCGCCGAGCACTTCGGCGTGCTCGCCGAGCTGCGCGAGAAGGGGCTCATCCGTCACCTCGGCCTCTCCAACGTCCGGCCGGCACAGCTCGCCGAGGCGCGGGCGATCGCCCCCGTCGTCTGTGTGCAGAACCGGTTCGCGGTCGACTCGGCCCTTCCCGGCTCGGCGGAGATGCTCCGGATCTGCGAAGAGGAGGGAATCGCCTTCGTGCCCTTCTTCGCCATCGCGGGGGAGGGGCGCGAGGCGGGAGCCGTCGGGTCGGAACGGCCGGAGATCCTCGCGGTGGCCCGCGCCCACGGAGTCTCGCCCGTCCAGGTCCGGCTGGCGTGGACACTGCATCAGGGCCCCCATGTGCTGGCCATCCCGGGCACCGGGAATCCGGCCCATCTGGAGGCCAATGTGGCCGCCGGAGCGCTCCGGCTCACGCCGGAGGAACTGTCCCTGCTGGGCCAGGGCCCGGCCGCCGGACGGCCGTCGGCCGGCTGACGGGTCAGTCCTCCTCGTCGCCCTCCTCGTCCTGCGCCTGCTGGGCCGGCTGTTCCGGCTGCTCCGGTGCGGAGGAGGGGGCGGTCGACTGTGGCCCGGTGGACGCGGTCGGGCCGGAGTCCGGGGTGCCGGAAGGGCCGGAGTCCGGCGAGAACAGGGTCATCCCCAGGTACACGGCGGCGATGAAGGCGGCCGTACCGGCGATGGCGCTCGCCACCCTGGGCCGGCGCCGGATCGCCTCCCGGGCGCCGGTACGCCGCCGGGCGGGTGCGGACCGGTCCGCCGCACGACGTCTGCGGCCACCGGACTGCGGCAGCCGGTACGTCGTCGTGCCCGCGCCCTGCTCGGCGGAGCCGGGCGCCGGCGCGGCGCCGTACGCGGGTGCGCCCGCCGGGGTGCGCGGCATGCCCGTCCTCGCCGGGGCGGGTGCGGGAGCGCGCGGCACACCGTTCGCCGGCGGCGGCGCCGGGGCGTACAGCGGCAGGGGCTCCGGCTGCCCGCGCCAGGCATCGCTCTGGAACCACTCGGCGACCTGCTGGGCGCCGGGCCGGTCTTCGGGCTGCTTCGCGAGCAGCCCCAGCAGATAGGAGTCGAAGGCCGGGGACAGGTCCACCCCCCGCTGTCTGAGCGGCACGGGAGCTGTGTCGACATGTTGATAGAGCGTGGCGGTCGCCGTGTCCGAGCGGAACGGCGGGTCTCCCAACAGGAGTTGGTATATGACGCAGCCGAGGGAGTACATGTCGGAGGCGGCACCGGCGGTACGGCCCAGAGCACGCTCCGGGGCGAGATAGAGGCTGGTGCCGACGATCTGCCCGGTGGTGGTCAGCGCGGCGGAAGGGTCGTCGACGAACTGGGCGATCCCGAAGTCGCCGATCTTGACGGACCCCTCGGCGTCCAGCATCAGGTTCCCGGGCTTGATGTCGCGGTGCACGACGCCCTGGCGGTGGGCGGCGGCGAGCCCCGCGGCCGCCTGCCCGGCGATCCGGGCGACCTGTTCGGCGCCGAGCCGCTCCTCGGCCGCGAGGAGAGCGCCCAGACTCCTGCCTTCGACCAGCTCCATCACGAGATAGAAGCGGTCCTCCCAGGCCCCGAAGTCGAACACCGCCACCAGATGAGGGTGGCTCAGGCGGGCCGCGGTCTGCGCCTCCAGCCGGAACCGGGCGGTGGCCGACTCGTCCGCGTGGTCGCCGAGCAGCAGCTTCACGGCGACCGCTCTGCCGAGCACTTCGTCCGCGGCACGCCACACCTCACCCATGCCGCCGCGGCCGATGGGGGAAATCAACCGGTACCGACCAGCTACCAGCACCTGTGCACCAATCTCGAATTGTGGGCCGCTTCTGCTGCCACGGGCGGCGACCCGACCGGGATCGGGGCGAGGTGGGGGGCGCGCGGCAAGATCAGGATATCGGGCCGTCGGACCTCGTGGCTCCGGGCTCCGGCGGATGGCCGCCGATCGCGTACCGGGCCCCCGGGTCCGAGCCGGTCGAGGCCTTGCCGACGGCCGCCACCGGAAGGATCAGGAGGACGGATCTCGCCGGGCGGGCGCGGGCCGGCATCCCGGCTCCGGGAACAGCCAGGCGTACGCGGCCTGCGCGGTGAATTCGCCCTGCCCACCCGGAAAGACGAGTCCGGCCGTCCGGAACGCCGGATCGCCGGCCGTCGCGGGCACATAGGGAATCGCGATGCAGCGCATGCCCGCCGCGTGCGCCGCCGCCGCGCCCGGGGCGGAGTCCTCCAGCACCACACAGTGGGCGGGCGCCGCCCCCAGACGCCGGGCCGCCTCCAGGAACACATCCGGTTCCGGCTTGCCGTGCGCCACCTCCTCGGCGGAGACGTACGTGGTCAGGCACGCGTCGAGCCCGGTGCCCGCCAGCACCGCCTCGATCGCCGCCCGCGACGAACCCGAGGCCACCGCCATGGCGACGCCCTCCTGGTGCAGCCGCTCCACGAACTTCCGCATCTCGGGGAAGACCTCGGTCGATGTCCTGGCCAGCTCCAGATACAGGGCGTCCTGGCCCGCCACCAGCTCACCGACGGGCGCCGCGATCCCGTACCTGTCGCGCAGCGCCGCCAGCGTCTCGTGGACGCCGATGCCGATGAACCCGAGGTGTTCGGCCCAGGTGAAGCCGGGCACGCCGTGCTCCGCCAGCAGGCGGCGCGCCGCCTCGTAGTAGTTGGGCTCGCTGTCCACCAGCGTGGCGTCGAGATCGAGGACGACGGATGGTGCGGGGAGATGTGGGGAACTCATGGCGCCAAGCATGCCAAGCCGTAGGTCACTTCCGGCCGCCCGCTGCCGTACGGCCCACCGATTCGACCAGTGGCAGCAGCCGGTGCGGCACCCGTTCCCGCAGTGCCACCTCGGTGCGTGTCCTGACCACTCCGGGCAACTGGATCAGTTGCTGGATCACATCCTCCAGGTGTCCGTTGTCACGGGCCACCACCCGGGCCAGCAGATCCCCGCCGCCCGTGGTCGAGAACGCCTCGACGATCTCCGGCACCTCGGCGAGCGCCTCGCCGACCTCGTCGAGATGCCCCTGGGTGACCTCCAGATGGGCGAAGGCCAGCACCGGGTGGCCCAGCGCTGCGGGGGACAGCACCGGCCCGGTCCCGGTGATCACACCGTCCCGCTCCAGCCGGTCGATCCGGGCCTGGAGGGTTCCCCGGGCGACGGAGAGGATGCGCGCGTACTCACGGACGCTGGTACGCGGCTGCTCGATGAGCAACCGGAGAATACGGGTGTCGAGGGCGTCCACCGCCATGGTCCGCTGGCCTCTTCCTGGTACGACGATCCGGGCTGCGACTGTACCAACGGCACACCCGACGCCCGGTGGGAGCAAGGCGGCCGCTCACCTGCCGCGTGTCATACCCGTAGTCCTTGAGAGCTACGAAAAAGGTTCGCACCCCGGTGGGACGCCGACTACGGGACCCCGTCCATACCTTCTGTACCCGAACCACCGAAGCCGTCAGGTACGGAAAGGAACAACCCCGCCATGCCGTCCCATCCGCGCAGATCCCGCCTGCGCCGCGGCCTGCTCGCCGCGCTGGTGGCCGCCTCGGTGGCCGTGCCGCTCGCGGGCGCGGCGGGCCCCGGGGCCGTACCCGCGCCGGCTCCGGCCGTCCGGGCACCGCTGCGTACCGCCACGCCCGAGGCACTCGCCGAGCGGTACGCCGCGACGCGGGCCGACATCGGCGCGGCCGAGCGTGCGGCGGCCCGTCACGGCGACCACAAGCGGGCCGCCGCGCTGCACACGATGGCCGGCCCGGCTCGCAGTTTCCTCTCCTTCGACGGCCGGGACGGCGGCCGCGGCGTCGAGGTCGTCGGCGATCTCTCCCACGCGGAACGGATCGCCGTACTCGTCCCCGGCGCAGGCATCGGCATCGACCACTACTGGCGCCTGCGCAACGGCGCTCTCGCCCTGCGCAAGGAGCTGGGGGAGCGGTCGGCGGTGATCGCCTGGCTCGGATACCGGACGCCGACGACGGTCGGCCCGGCCGCCCTCACCCCGGGGCGCGCCACCGAGGCGGCTCCCGGACTGGTGCGATTCATGGAGGAGTTGAGGCGGATCAAGCCTGAGGCCCGCACCACCGTCCTGTGCCACTCCTACGGGTCCGTCCTCTGCGCACACGCCGCGCACGGATTACGGGTCGCCGGCATCGTGCTGTACGGCAGCCCGGGCACCGGCTACCGCAACGCCTCCGCCCTGCACACCACGGCCACCGTCTGGGCCGGCCGGGGCCGCGACGACTGGATCGCGGACGTACCGCACGTCGAGCTCCGACTGCCCTTCGTGGACATCGGGTTCGGAACGGATCCGGTCTCGCCCGGTTTCGGAGCCGAGATCTTCGCGGCGGGCTCCGGCGGCCACAGCGACTACCTGAAGACCGGCTCCGAACCGCTGAGGAACATCGCCCGGATCGTGGCCGGCGCGGCCGGATCCGCCAAGGCCCCGGGAGAGCACCATGCGTGACTTCGCCCGGCGGATCGAATCCGCCACCCCCGCCGACCGCGACCGTGCCGTCGACGCACTGCGCGCCATCGCCATCCTCGGCGTGGTCCTCGGCCACTGGCTGGTGACCGCGCTGGTCGTCGACAGCGGGACCGTGCACGGCGCGAGCCCGCTCCGGTACCTGCCGGAACTCACCCCGGTCTCCTGGATGTTCCAGACCCTCGCGGTCTTCTTCCTGGTCGGCGGACTGGTCGGCGCGAGAAGCCATGCCGCCGTCCGCGCCCGGGGTGAGAGCTACGGCCGGTGGCTCCGGGCGCGGATGGGCCGGCTGCTGCGCCCGATGGCCGTGGTGCCGGTCGTCTGGTCCGTGGCGGCGTGCGCGATGCTCTTCGCCGGGGTGGACCAGGACACGGTGCGCGCACTGTGCAAGCTGGTGTGGTCCCCGCTCTGGTTCATCGTGGTCTTCGCGGCGCTGACGGCGGCGACCCCGCTGGTGGCGAGGCTCCATCCACTGTGGCCGTTCGCCGTCGTACTGGTCGTCGACCTCTACCGCTTCGGCCTGGATGCGCCCGGCGGACTCGCCTCGGTCAACGTGGCGGCCGGCTGGCTCGTCCCGTACTGCCTGGGCGCGGCCTGGGCCCGGGGCGAGCTGCTCGGCCGCCGCACCGGCTGGACGCTGCTGCTCGGCGGAGCCGCGGCCACCGCCGCACTGGTCCGGTGGGGCGGCTACCCCGCGAGCATGGTCGGAGTGCCCGGTGTGGAGATCTCCAACCTCGACCCGCCGACCCTCGCCGTGGTCACCTTCGGCCTCGCGCAGTGCGGAGCGGCGCTGCTGCTGCTCGGCCCGCTGCGCCGGGTGCTGCGCCGCCCCGTCCTGTGGGCGGTGGTGGCGACGGTGAACCTCTCGGCGATGACGGTGTTCCTGTGGCACCAGACCGCGATGATCGCGGTCACCGCCACCGGCCTGTCGGCGGGCAGGATGCTGCCGGGCCTGCACACCCTGCCCGACGGGCCCGGCTGGGTACTCGCGAGGCTGGCCTGGCTGCCGGTGTTCGCCGTGGCGCTGCTGATCTGCCGGCTGGCGTTCCGCGGTTACGAACGGCAGCGGCCGAGGCGGACGAGGAGCCGGGTCGTCCGCGAGGGGCGCCCCGCAGGATCGATGGCGGCACGACGTGTCTGAGGTGCGAGCGGTGAACCGGGGAGACATAGGGTGCGAACTGTGAACCAGGGGGACATGGTGAAGCGTGCGGCGCGGGTACTGCGGGCACTGCCCCGTACCCTGCGCGAGGACCTCGCGACCACGGCGGTCGACCCGAACGGGCAGTCTCGGAAACCGCGTTGGCTGGAGTGGCGTCCGGTGATCATGGTGCCGCTGGTGATGTTCGCGGTGGGGGTGCTCATCGTCGGCAGCAACCAGTACGCCTTCGGCTTCGGGATGGGTATCCAGCTCGGCGTCCTGCTCGCCGGGGTCCAGTCGGCGGCTATCGTCGTCGCCCTGTACCGCCCGCTCCAGGCCTGGTGGGCGTCGATGCTCGTCATGGTGCTGGTCACCCCGTTCGCCGCGAACGTGGGCCTCGGCACGCGGTTCCCGTGGAGCGGCGCGTTCCCCTGGAGCGGGGCCGGGATCGCGATGCAGGCCGGGGTGATGTTCCTGCTCGCGCTGCGGCTGCGCCCCCGGATCGCCGCCGAGACCCTGACGATCACCGTGCTGGCGGGGCTCCTGTGCGGAGCGAGCACCTCCTGGCGCAGCACCGGCGACATCCTCCTCGCCGTCGGCGTGCTCGTCATCACGGTGGTGATGGGTATCGCGCTGCGCGGCCTCGCGGTGGCCCGTACCCGGCTGGTCGAGCAGGAGGAGCTCACCGCCGAGGAGCGCGCCAGACGCACCCTGCTGGAGGAACGCAACCGCATCGCACGCGAGCTGCACGACGTGGTCGCCCACCACATGTCGGTCATCTCCATCCAGGCGCAGGTCGTCCCGCATCTGGTCGAGAACCCGTCCGACGAACTGCGGGAGAACGTCGAGGGCATCCGCAGGAACGCGGTCGACGCGCTCACCGAACTGCGCCGGGTGCTCGGCGTACTGCGCTCCGAGTCCCCCCTGCCGCAGGCCGCCCGGCACGCCCCGCAGCCCACCCTCGAACGGCTGGACGAGCTGATCGGCAATGCGCGCGGCGCCGGTCTCACGGTCACCGCCGGGACGACCGGGGAGCCGCGTCCGCTGTCGCCGGGCGTCGAGCTGTCGGCCTTCCGCATCGTGCAGGAGGCGCTCAGCAACGCGATGCGGCACGCCCCCGGGGCGCGGGTACGGGTGGAGATCCGCCACCAGGAGTCCGGGGTCACCGTCAGGATCACCAACACCGCGCCGGACCGGGCCGCGCCGCCCACCCCGGGCGAGGGCCACGGCCTGCTCGGCATGCGCGAGCGCACCACGATGCTGGGCGGCGAACTCGCCACCGGAGCGACTCCCGACGGCGGGTACGAGGTCACTGCGATACTGCCCGCACTGCCCCCCGCGGACCGGACCGGTCCCGCCGAACCTGCCGAGGACATCCGATGACGGCCATCCGCGTTCTGATCGCCGACGACCAGATGATGGTCCGGCAGGGCCTCACGGTGCTGCTGAACGCCGAAGCGGGCATCGAGGTCGTCGGCCAGGCGGTGGACGGCGCCGACGCCGTGGAGAAGGTGGCCGAACTCGATCCCGACGTCGTCCTGATGGACATCCGCATGCCCCGGCTCGGCGGCATCGAGGCGACCCGCACCGTCACCGAGGCGGAGGGCGCCACCGTCAGGGTGCTCGTCCTGACCACCTTCGATCTCGACGAGTACGTCTACGAGGCGCTGCGCGCGGGCGCGTCCGGGTTCCTCCTGAAGGACGCCTCGGCCGAGGAACTCGCCCATGCCGTACGGGTGGTGGCGGAGGGCGAGGCCCTGCTCGCGCCGAACATCACCAAGCGGCTGATCGCCGAGTTCGCCCGGGTGAGTGCCGCTCCGCGCGCCCGGCTGAAGGCCCGCACCGGCGACCTGACGGAACGCGAGACCGAGGTACTGGCCCTGATCGCGCAGGGCCTGTCCAACACCGAGATCGCCGAGCGTCTCGTGGTCGCCGAACAGACCGTGAAGTCCCACGTGGGCCGGATCCTGTCCAAGCTGGGACTGCGCGACCGCACCCAGGCCGCGGTCCACGCCTACGAGACGGGCCTGGTGCGCCCGACCGGCTACTGATCAGGCCGCGTCACCCGGGCGACACCGGGTCCGCACCCGCGTAAACACCCCCGTCCGCACCCGCCCTTGGCTCCCGCACGACCGGAAACGGCGGGAGCGGTGCGGCTGTGACACGTACAGAACCGACACACCGACCGGACGGCACAGGCCCGCTCGGCGAGCCGTCATGCCCGCGACCGGGCATCCGGCTGCCTTCTCCCGGCGGTCCGGCCCGTTCCGAACCAACCGAAGGAACCGAGGACTCCATGGGCTCCACCCTTGTCATCACCAATGACTTCCCGCCCCGCCAGGGCGGCATCGAGACCTTCGTGCACGCGATGGCCACCCGGGTACCGGACGACGACGTGGTCGTCTACACCTCGCACGAACCCGGTGACACCGCCTACGACGCGCGTCTGCCGTTCCCCGTCGTACGGGATCCGAGCCGCATGCTGCTGCCGACCGGCCGGGTGACCCGCCGGGCCGTCGAGATCGCCCGGGCCCATGGCTGCGACCGGGTCTGGTTCGGCGCCGCCGCACCGCTGGCCCTGATGGCGCCGGCCCTGCGGCGCGGCGGCGTACGGCGCATCGTGGCGACCACCCACGGGCACGAGATCTGGTGGGCGAGGACGCCCGGCGCGCGCGGGCTCATGCGCCGGATAGGCAGCGGTGTCGACGTGGTCACCTATCTGGGCCAGTACACCCGCGCCCGGATCGAGCCCGCGCTCGGCCCGCGGGCGCACATGAGCCGGCTCGTTCCCGGGGTCGATCCGGAGGTGTACCGGCCGCGCGCCGACGCCGGACCCGACCCGCGCACCGAACTCGGGCTGCACGGCAGGCGCGTCATCCTCTGCGTGGCCAGGCTCGTACCCCGCAAGGGCCAGGACACCCTCATCCGGGCCCTGCCGCTGATCCGGGACAAGGTGCCGGACGCCGTGCTGGTGGTGGTCGGCCAGGGGCCCGACGAGTCCCGGCTGCGCAAGCTGGCGGAGCGGTACGGAGAGGGGGCGGTCCGCTTCGCGGGCGGCGTCTCGCACACCGACACACCGCCCTACTACGCCGCGGCGGACGTCTTTGCGATGCCGTGCCGCACCCGGCGGGCGGGGCTGGAGGCGGAGGGGCTCGGGATCGTGTTCCTGGAGGCCGCGGCGAGCGGTCTGCCCGTGGTCGTCGGCGACTCGGGCGGCGCTCCGGACACCGTCCTGGACGGCCGGACCGGCCGGGTCGTGGACGGCACCGACCCGGTCGCCGTCGCCGGGGCGCTGACCGGGATCCTCCTCGACCCCGACCGGGCCGCGATGGGCGCCGCGGGCCGTGAGTGGGTCCGGGAGTCCTGGTCCTGGGACGCCTCGGCCCGTCATCTGACCCGGCTTCTGACCCCCGCCGAGCAGCAGGCGGTGCCCCTGCCGGGAGAGGAGTAGGCAGCCGCCGCGGGGTGGAGCGGCCACCGGCCACGGGCCGGTGCGCCGCCGGTCCGTCGGCCTGCTCGTGGCGCAGTGAAGATCGGCGATCGCTGCGCCAATGGCTCTGTGATTGCTGCTCGGTTCGAGCCATGGGTCCCAAGGGCGGTGTGACGTACCCGTCGATGGTGCTGCGGATCTCCGCGGCGCCTCTTTCACGCCGGTGTACAGGACCGGTGCGCCGAAGCGGGAGCAAGTCGGTGCTGAGGAGGATGCTCGTCGCCCCGGACCCGGGCCGGACGAGGCTGCGCAGCAGTGTCCGGGCCGTCCTCGGCATCGGACCGGCCGCCGCGGTGTGCGGTTCGGCCGGACACTCCTCGTCGCGGCCGTCACCGGCGTCGTTGTCGCGCTGCCGGCCCTGTTCGCGGTGCTGGACAAGGTCGACGGCATGACCACCGCAGTCACGTCATGAAGAATGCGGGCGACGCTGCCGACGTCTCCTGGCGGAAGGCCCGCACCAAACCTGAGAGTGCGGTGCACAAGCCTTTGTCCGATTCGCTGTTGTGTGGATGGGGCGCGGCGAGCAGCGGTTCGGGGCGTGGCCGATACCGGGTGCCGAGCGATGCAACTCAGTGGGCGGGAACCGGCTCGGACGACGGCCGCCACTCCCGCCTGATCAGCCCGTAGACCCACGAGTCGGAGACCTCGCCGTTGACGACGCAGTCCTCCCGCAACGTCCCCTCACGCGCGAAACCGAGCTTCTCCAGCACGCGGGCAGATGCCACGTTGCGCGTATCGGCCTCGGCTTGGACGCGATTCAGGTCCAGCGTGTCGTACGCCCACCGCAGCAGAGCACGCGCGGCCTCGGTCGCGTAGCCGTGGCCCCACGCCGCATCGTCGAAGCAGTAGCCGAGCGACGCGCTGCGGTAGTCCGGATTCCACCCGGTCAGGCTGCACCAGCCGATGAACGCCCCGTCGGAGACACGATCCACGGCCAGCCGCGCCCCGGTGCCCTCCTGCGCCATCTGCCGGCAAGCCGTGATGAACTTCTCGGCGCGCACGCGTTCGCTCCACGGTGGCGCGTCCCAGTACCGCAGCACGTAGGCGCTGCTGTGCAGTGCGAAGAGGTCGTTCGCATCCGCTTCCTCGAATGCACGCAGTCGAAGGCGAGCGGTGCGCAACGAGTGGATGGGCAGCGGCATACTCATGTTCCGTCCCCTGATCGGTGGCCGACCAATCAGACATCCGATGCGGGGCACCCGCAATGGATTTTCCCGGCGGGCCGGCAGAACGACGTGTCCGCCGCGATCGGCACACCGTCACTGTCGTCCAGCACCTCCACGGCCCAGGCCGCCGTCCGCTGCAGGACGCGCTCCTGGACCCGGACCGCGCGGGAGAGCGGATCCTGCAACCGGTGCGGACCCCCATGCCCGATCGCCCGGCCGCGTCCGGCAGTTCACCTCCTCCAACTCCATCAGCAGGCCCTGGGCCGTCTCCCGGAGATTCCCGCGCCTTTCCCGCCGCGGGGAGCAGCCGGCCACCCGGATCACGGGCTACAGCTGCCGTGAGAACACGGGAGACCTGCTCAGCAACCAGAAAGCGCTGCTCGTGCCGACGCCGTAGGCGAGGTGGGCGGTCAGATCCTCACCCAGCGTCCTGGCGTCGTATGTCCAGATGGGCTTGTAGAGTCCCGTGATCGGAAGCAACACGTATCCGCTGAGCCACACGAGCGCACCGTACGGGAGCCCGTGGAGGACGTGGGGTTTGCGCAGCGAGGCGCTGACGACGCCGTAGAGGGCCGCGTTGCCCACACCGTAGGCCCAGTGCATGGACGTGCTGACGGGGAACGCCGCGCTGTCCGGCAGCTCGCGCCGGGTGAGGGCCTCGGCCAGACGCTTTCCGACCTGCCCAGGATCCGGCGCCTCCTGCCAGGTGCGGACCGGGGCGAACTCCCAGTGCAGGGCGTTGTGTTCGCCGCCGGCCCGGCGCTGGCGCAGGAACCGCACGGTGTCCATGCAGACGGTGCCGATCACTCCCGCCGCCAGACCCGCACCGACAGCGCCGAGCGGAGTCAGCTGCTTGCGAGTGCGCATAGGTCGATCACTCCCGATCCCGGTACTTTCAGAAGCCGGCGCTCTGGCCGCCCTCGACGTGCAGGATCTCGCCGGTGACGAACGAGGCCTGTTCCAGGTACATGATCGCCTCGACGACGTCGTCGATCTCGCCCATTCGCCCGAGCGGGTGCAGCGCGGCGCGTGCGCCGCCCGGGTCGTCCGGGTGCATCGGAGTGCGGATGACGCCGAGTGAGACGGCGTTGGCGTGGATGTGGCGCGCCGCGTATTCGATGGCCGGCTCCTTCGTCGCCGCGACCAGGCCGCCCTTGGTCAGCGAGGCGAGCGCCGCAGATGTGCGCGCGTCGGCGCGGCCGACCAGCGACGTCAACACGCACAGGACGTGCCCGCCGTCGCCGCCCGCGAGCATCGCGGGGGCCGCGCGTGACGTCGAAGAAGCCGCGCAGATTGACGCCGAGCACCAGGTCGTAGTCGGCGTCGGTGTAGTCGGTGAATGGCTTCTCCCGGTGGACGCCGGCGTTGTTCACCAGCGTGTCGATCCGGCCGAAGCGGTCCAGCGCCTGCTCGACGATCTGCGCACCGGTACCGGGTCGGCTCAGGTCGCCGGGCACGGCGAGTACGTCCGGATCGTGCGACGAGGGGATGGACCGGGCGGTCACGACGACGGCGTACCCGCGCCTGCGGTACGCGTCGGCCGCGCCGATGCCTTGTGAAGCACCGGTGACGATTGCCACCTTCTTCTGCGAGCTCATGGGCATGTCCAAGCTGAGGTTCTCGCGCTGGAGGTCTCCGGCTCACGGCGGGCCACAAGCGGCGACGGCACCCACCGAATCCCACTGTACGTTTCGCCGGGCCCCGGCGCCGCGCAGAGCTCTTCGGGTGCGGTCGGCGGCCGACCGTACGACGCCGGGGGCACCGGCCTGTCGAGCGCGGGAGGAGCACAGGTCATGGCCGCTCTGATCGCCGTGGATGTCGGCATGCCCCAGGGCGTCCCCTGGCACGGCAGGACCACCCGCACCGGCATCCGGAAGCACCCCGTCACGGGCCCGTGACGGCGCGCCGCCTCGACCTGGACGGCGACGTGCGGGGTGACCTCGCCGGGTACGGCGGCGAGCAGCGTGCCGTGCCGGTCCACCAGTCGGGCTCCTGTCGCCACGGGCAGGATTACCCGAGGCGGGACGACTTCACGTACGGCCGGTTCGGCGAGAACCCCACTGTGACCGGCTCACCGACGGCGAGGTGTGCATCGGTGACCGCCACGGCATCGGCGGTGCGGTCTTCGAGGTCACCCAACCCCGCTTGAGGTGCTACCGCGTGGGGCTGCCGCTCGGCGAGCCGCAGATGGCCGTCCTGCTGGGTGCCCCATCGCCGCCCGGGCTTCTGCATGCGGGTGCTGACTGAAGGGCGGGTGCGGGCCGGGGAAGAGGTCGTGGAGATCTCCCCGGGCCCCGAGGAGATGACCGTTGTGGAGATCGACGCGCTGCTCCACCTGTCCGGCCACGCCCGGCCGCAGCTCGAACGGGCCCTGCGCATAGCCGCGTTGATCCTCGGACGGAACGTCGCTGCGATCCCTGCTCGGCGACGCGGATCGCGGCTCCGGACCCGTGGGTGGAAACCGCGGGCCGACCACCAGTAACCCGCCGCCGGCCCGGTCCGGGTTCCGTCGGCTCGAAGTCGCCCGCATGGTGCCAAAGAGTGCGAGCATCTTCTCGCTCACTACGGCGGCAGTCGACGGTGAGCCCCCCAGCAGCTCTGCCGGGGCAGTAGTCCCTCACGGTCCGCCTGCGGCGGGACCCGCAGGCCTTCCCGGTCATCCGTAACTGCTCGGTCTCCGGCCGACCGGGCGCCGAGACGTACCGCATCAGTGTCGAACAGGAGCCACACGGCGTCGCCGGCACCTGCCTGCGTCAGCACGTGAAGGGGTGACGTTCTCGATGTCGCCGCTCCGCGCGGCACGTTCCTGCTCGCGGACGGGGACACTCCGGTCCTGCTGCTGTCCGCCGGTGCCGGTGCCGGTGCCACCCCGGTCCTGGCCATGGCAGCAGGAGATGCAGTGATCAGGTGGAGGCTCCGGGGTGGTGGTTGCCATTCGCGCGCCGGTGTCGCAGGAGGTTGGTCCGTTGGCTCTGATGCGACGGGCAGGGGGAAGCCATTCTGAACCATTGGCCCAGTAGATGGGGCTTGGTTTGAACCATTAGCCCTCAGGATGCTGAGATGGAGCTATCAATGGCGCTGCGGGTTCCCCCAGGGATCTCTGCGGCGCCTTTCTCATGTCTGCACTGGTCTATGTGCGAAAGGGGCAGGGCAGCTTGCTGAAGAGGGCATTCGTTGCACATGATCCGGGCCTCATGCGGCTGCGGTTCGCGTGCCGGGCTGTGCTCGGCATCGCGCTCGCCGTCGCGGTGTGCGGGGCGGCGGGGCATTCCCTGGCAGCGGCCATCACCGGTGGCCTGGCCGCGCTGCTCGCCCTGTTCACGGTGACGGACCCGACGGTGCGTGGGCAGGCGATCACTACCGTGCTCCTCCCCGTCGTCGGTCTGCCGGTGCTCACGCTCGCCGCCGTGCTGCACGATGTGCCCATCGCGCGTGACCTGGTGTTCCTTGCCGTCGTGGGGGCAGGGGTGTATGCGCGGCGGTGGGGGCCTCGCGGGCATTCGCTGGGCGTGTTCGGCTTCATGGCCTACTTCTCGGCCCAGTTCCTGCACACTGTGCCCGGCCGGCTGCCCGAGCTGTACGTGGCCGTGCTGCTGTCGCTCATCGCGTCGTCGGTGGTGCGGTTCGGTGTGTGGTGCTATGAGCGGCGGCTCGCGGTCCCCGTGGCAGTCGCCCTTCCTGCCGGGGCCGCGGGGCTCGGTCGAATCACGACGCGGCAGGCCGTGCAAGCGACATTGGGGGCGGGGTTCGCGCTCGCGGTGGGGCAGGTGCTCTCCGATCAGCGTTGGTACTGGGCGGTCGGCGCCACCTGGTGGGTTTTCGTGGCCACGGCCTCGCGGGGCGAGGTCGTCGTGCGAGGGTTCCGGCGAGTCCTGGGGACGGTGCTCGGGATCGGCTTGGGCTTCGCCGTGGCTGTGCCGCTGCACCATGAGCCGGTCGTGGCCGCCGTGGTGGTGGCGATGAGTGTGTTCGGAATCTTCTATACCGCCGCTGTCTCCTACACCTGGATGATGCTGGCCGTGACCGTGATGGCGAGCATGCTGTACGGGCTGCTCGGCGTGCTCGATGCGGGCCTGCTCATGCTGCGGGTGGCTGAGACGGCGGTCGGGGCGCTCGGTGCCGTACTGGCGGTGCTGTTCGTGCTGCCGGTGACCACGCACGCGGTGACTGAGGCGTGGGTGGAGCGGGCGCTGCGGTGCGTGCACGCGTGCACGGCGGAGGCAGCCGCCCGGCTCGCCGGGAGCGAGGACGCCGACCCACCCCGGCGCGTCGTCGAACTGGAGGCGCTCCTCGGCAGGGTGCGCTTGTCGCTTGCGCCGCTGGAGCATCCGCTCAACCCGATGAAGGCCCGCAAGGGACGGGCACGGCAGGTGCTCGCGCTGCTCGACGACTGCGCACGCGAGGTGCGCGGCCTGGCGTCCGTCGCTGCCGATCCGGAGGCCTCGCACGACGTCCGGCTCGCCGCAGCCTGCTGGCGTGTGGAGGCTGCTGTCGAGGCCCTCACCGATGCGCCGGCCCTCGGGCGGGACCTTCGACTCGACAACGCGACGGCTGCACAGCCTGCGGGCGTCGAACCGGTGCTCGCCCACCTCCACGCGCTGGAACGAGCGCTGCTCGAACTTGCCGTTCCCCTGCGGAGGTCCAGCCGGATTCCGGCCGGTGCCTGAGCCGTCGCGCGCGAGATGACCGAGCACCACCCGACCCGGCGCTGCTCCTCGGCCTCCGGCATACGGGTCGGGACGAGCACGACGGTGCGATCGCCCTCCCGGCAGCGGAGACCGTTCGGCTTCGCCGGG
The DNA here is from genome assembly GCF_040652135.1 of Streptomyces sp. NPDC048295. Classification (NCBI taxonomy): domain Bacteria; kingdom Bacillati; phylum Actinomycetota; class Actinomycetes; order Kitasatosporales; family Streptomycetaceae; genus Streptomyces; species Streptomyces sp. NPDC048295. The sequence goes on along the minus strand of NZ_JBEZLL010000029.1, from coordinate 42,842 downwards.
TGTCCGAGAACGTCGACTGCGCCCCGCGCGACGTCGTCGCACATGCGACACTCTTCGCCGGCCGGCTCCTGCACGGCTGTGCAGCGCGTAGATCTGATACCCGTGCCGAGCAGCCTCGCGCAGCGAGAGGCCGCTGCGCGGCCCTGCGCTGCGCGCACGCCTGCACCGCGGGAGCCGCCGCGCAGCTCCCGGGATCGACGACCGCCGATCCCGCACCCCGGATCGCCGAGCTGGAGGCGCTGCTCGGCCGGGTGCGGATGTCACTGGCCCCGCTGGTGCACCCGCTCAGCCCGCTGCGCGCCCGCAAGGCCCGTGCCGGTCAGGTACTCGCCCTGCTGGACGACTGCGCACGCGAGGTGCGCGGGCCGGCCTCCGTCGCGGCGGACCCGGAAGCCTCCCACGACGCCCGCCTCGCCGCCGCCTGCTGGCGGGTCGAGGCGTCCGTCCAGGCTCTGACGGCCCCCGACCCGCGGCACCGGGCCGGCGTACCGGACGTCCCGCCGCACACGGCGGCGGCCGCGCTCGTCCATCCGCACGACCTGGAACGGGTGCCGGCCGGACCGGCCGGCACCGCTGCGCAGCGACCCGTGCGCTCCGCCGGTCGGCGTGTGAACCGCCCCCGACACGTTCCCGCAGGCGACCCCGGCGACCGGGGCGCTGGTCCGGACCTGGCCGGTGACTGTACGGTCGCTCCGGAAGATCACGACGGTACGGACCGTCGTGATCAGTCGGCGGAGAGGGGACAAACGGTGACCGGCAGTGCGGTGGGCAGCGACAACGGCGCGGTACGGGCATTCATCGGGTCGTTCACCTCGGCGGGCGGACGGGGAATCACCGTCACCGCCGTGGACGACGGGACCGGGGCGCTGACCGTCCTCGGCGCCACCGACGCGGTCCCCGACCCGTCGTATCTCGCCCTGGGCCACGGGCCGGGGCCGGGCGGCGGCGCGCTCTACACGGTCAGCGAGACCGAGCACGGCGCGGCAGCCGCCCTGGACATCACCGGTGACGTACCGCGGCCGATCGACGGGATCCGACCGGTGGACGGCAGCGGCCCCACCCATCTCGCGCTCGCCGGCGGTCATCTGCTCACCGCCAACTACGGCTCGGGCAGCGTCAGCGTCCTGCCGGTGCGGCCGGACGGTTCCCTCGGCCCGGTCGCCTCCGTGCTCCGGCACGAGGGCAGCGGCCCCGATGCCGGCCGGCAGCAGGCCCCGCACGCCCACCAGGTGCTGCCCGACCCGTCGGGGAACTGGGTGGTCAGCGTGGACCTCGGGACCGATTCCGTACGGATCTGTGCACTCGACACCACGACCGGGACGCTGCGGCTGCACGGCGAGACGGCCCTGCGGCCGGGCACCGGCCCGCGCCACCTGGCCTTCCACCCCGCCGGCGGCCACGCCTACGTCCTGAACGAACTCGAACCGACCGTCACCGCGTGCAGGTGGAACGCCGCCGCGGGCGTCCTGGAGCCGGTCGGGGAGACGTCCGTGCTGCCGGCCGGAGCGGAAGGCGGAGAGGCGGCGACCTACCCGTCCGAGATCGTCGTCTCGCACGACGGAAGGTTCCTCTGGACCGCCAACCGGGGGCACGACAGCATCTCGGTTCTCGCACTCGACGCGACCGGTGAGAAGGCCGCCCTGGTCACGACCGTCGACTGCGGCGGGCACTGGCCGCGCGATCTCGCACTCGACCCCACCGGCCGACGGCTGTACGCGGCCAACGAGCGGTCCGGCGACGTCACCTGGTTCGACATCGACCCGGAGACCGGTGTCCCGAGCCGCGCGGGCTCGCTCGACGCCCCCGCCGCATCCTGCGTGATCTTCGCCTGACCTCGTAGCGCGCACAGCACGAACGCCGGACGGGCCCGGTTCTCCGGGCCCGTCCGGCGTTCGTGGACCGACGGTCCGCCGGGCGCACCGGCGACGGGTCAGTGCGCCTGGGCACCCTGCGGCGCGACCGGCGTGATGCCGAGCGTCGTCATGTACATCGACAGCACGAGCTTGCCGATCGCCGGGTACGCCCCCAGCGGCTCGGCCGTCGCACAGCCGGCCTCCTTCGCGGCGGCGTCCAGCAGCCCCTCGGCCACCTCCGGGCCTACGAGGTAGGGAGCGACCGCGAGCTGTGCCGAGCCGGAGCCGGTGAGCTGCTCGGCGACCGACGCGACGGAACCCTCCACGTCGAGAGCCGCGGCCATCACCGGAACCGCGAGCCGGGCGGCCAGCAGCATGCCGGTGATCCCGGCCGCCTGCACCGCCTCGTCGCCGCCCACCGTGGCCAGCACGATGCCGTCGGCCGCCGTGGCCACGGTGAAGAGCCTCGCCCGGTCGGCGCGGGCCAGACCGGCCTCGGAGAGCCGCACGTGCAGCGCCTCGGCGAGCAGCGGATGCGGGCCCAGCACATCGGTCAGCTCGACCTGTGTACCGCTGTCCATCACGGCCTGCCGTATCCGCCGGATCAGGGCGCTGTCCGGCCCCGCGAGCAGCGGTACGACGACGGCGGACGGCCCCTCGGGCTCGGCGACCTCACGGCCCGCGGCCCGCGCCTGCTCGAAGCGCGCGACCCGCTCGGCGGCACAGTGGGTGAGGACGGCGGAGAGTGCGGGGTACTCGGCGTCGTCACCGTCGAGGTAGCCGATCCGGGCGTTGAGGCCGGGCAGCTCGGAACGGGCGATGCTGATCACCTCTTCGGCCAGACTGCGAGTGGCCGAAGAGGGGGTACCGGGAACGGCGAGAACGAGCGCGGCAGCGCCCTCGGGCGCGACCACGGGCTCCGGGCGGCGGTGCCGTCCGGACTGGCGAGGTCGCGGCATTCGTACAGGCAGGCCGGAAGCGGGCCCAGTGGGGGTGCTCATGGCGCCGCATGCTACTGGTTTTGGGTACGGCTCTGTTCGGGGAGGGCCCGGACAGGCGTTATCTGTCCGCTTTTATCCGATGGGCGGCTTAATGGTCGACTGTCCTGCTCTGTCGGCGCCTACGCGGGCTTCTGCCCAGGCCCTTCGTCAAGGACCCGGAGCAGCGTCGGGTGACGGGGCAGCCGCAGATCCCCGGCCGCCAGTGCCTGGGCGATGGACAGCGCACCGGCCAACGGATCACCCGAACCGGGGACCGCCCGTGCCTGTGGGACCTGCCGGGACAACTCCTCGCGCAAGGGCACGAGCAGCGGCTCGCCCATCCGGAACAGGCCACCCGTCAGCGCCACTTCGCACGGCTCGCCATCGATGCCCGCCTCCGGGCACACCGCCGCGGCCGCCTCCGCGATGTGCTCCGCCGCCTCGCGCAGAATCCCCGCGGCGACCGGATCGCGCCCGGCGCACGCGGCGACCTCGGGCGCGAACGAGGCCAGTACGGCAGGCCGGTCGGTACGCGGATACAGCAGCCCGGGCAGCTCGGGCGCCGGCCCGAACACCGCCTCCAGCCGGGACAGCAGGGCGTCGGACCCGCCCCGCCGGCCGTCATGGGCACGCATCGCCGCGTCCAGCCCGGCCCGGCCGATCCAGGCCCCGCCGCCGCTGTCGCCCAGCAGATGACCCCAGCCGTCGGCCCGCCGCCAGTCCGCCAGGTCCGTACCCAGCGCGATCATGCCCGTGCCCGCCGCGACGACCGCCCCCGGGCGGTGACCGACCGCCCCCGCGTACGCGGTCACCGCATCGGCGGCCAGCGCCAGCCGGCGCACCCCGAGCGCGTTCTCCAGGGCCGACGGAAGCTCCGCGCGCAGCTGTCCGCCGAGCGTCGCCATGCCGGCGGCGCCGATCGCCACGGCGTCGATCCCGGCACCGTCCGGGCCGCCGCACCGCTCCAGCAGCCGGTGGACGGCGGGCAGCAGCTGTTCCAGCAGATGGCCCGCGTCGATCCCGGCCGGACCGGTGCGCACCGGATGCGCGCAGACCGTCGTCGCCAGTGCGCCGGACGCGCCGACGGCGCCCAGTGCCACGCGCAGCCCCGAACCCCCCGAGTCCACACCGAGCACATACGGCCCCGATGCGGCCGCCCCGCCCGCGCGCACACCGGCGGCGGGGCTTTCCGGTGATCGCCGCGGTGCGCTCATGGGCCGACTCCAGGAAGGAAGGGTAAGGACGGGCGGCAGCCTATCCCCACTACCCCCGACCCGGGCCGGGGGAGTAGGAGTTCGAGGTCAAAGGTGGTTCGTGTACGCCGGTAGAGTGACGTTCCGTGGCACCACGACCGTTGAATGAAGTAGTCGAGCCCGGCTGGGCCGAAGCACTCGCCCCCGTCGCCGGACGGATCGCAGCGATGGGCGATTTCCTGCGCGCGGAGGTGGCGGCGGGACGCACCTATCTGCCGGCCGGGGCGAACGTTCTGCGCGCGTTCCAGCAGCCGTTCGACGAGGTACGCGTCCTGATCGTCGGTCAGGACCCCTATCCGACACCCGGAATGGCGATGGGGCTGAGCTTCTCCGTGGCCCCCGAAGTGCCTCAGGTTCCGGGCAGCCTGGAGAACATCTTCCGGGAAATGCACACGGACCTGGGGCTTCCGCGCCCGTCGAACGGCGACCTGACGCCCTGGACGCGACAGGGCGTTCTGCTGCTGAACAGGGCGCTCACCACGGCGCCCCGCAAGCCCGGCGCGCACCGCGGCAAGGGCTGGGAGGAAGTGACCGAGCAGGCCATCCGGGCCCTGGCAGCACGCGGCAAGCCACTGGTGTCCGTGCTGTGGGGGCGCGACGCCCGCAACCTGCGGCCCTTCCTCGACGGCTTCCCGGCGATCGAGTCCGCGCACCCCTCGCCCATGTCGGCGGACCGCGGCTTCTTCGGCTCGCGGCCGTTCAGCCGCACCAATGAACTCCTGCTGCGCCAGGGGGCCCAGGAAGTCGACTGGCGGCTGCCGTAGCGCAGCGGTCCGGGCGTCAGGCGGTTTCGACGACTCCGGAGTGGCACCGGCTCCTTCACGGGGCCGGTGCCACGTCCGTGGACGCTGTGTCGCGTCCCCCGGGTCAGGACGCGTCGCGTACCGTGCCGGTGAACACCGGCCCCTGGTGCGGCTCCCAGGAGTCGTCGTAGGTGACCATCCGCAGCCGCAGGGATTCCTCCGGCTCCTTCAGCCCGTCGGCGACCGTGGGCACGGTCACTTCGGTGCTCAGCTCACCGGCGGGAACGCCGGCCCACAGGTACGGCTGCTCCACCACCTCCGACAGCGGCCGGGCCGGATCCGGCGACTCGCCGAAGGTGTCCCGCAGCCATGATTCGTCGACGTCCAGGGTGGACAGCTCCGCCCCTTGCCCGACCGGCAGGATGTCGAAACCGACGGAGTCCATGTCCACGTCGGCGGCCTCGGAGAGCGTGATCCGCCAGCGCAGGCTCTGCCCCTCGGTGACCCGGTCCGCGACCGGCTTCACTTCGGCCGTGGGCATCGGATCGTCGTTCTTCACGGTCAGCCCGCCGAGGTGGGAGCCGACGACCGCGCCGCGAACCGCCTTGACGAACACCCTGTGCGTGAGGTCGTAGCCGAAGCGGGTGTTGCCCCGCACCTCGACCGGCACATCGAGGACGTGGCTCCCCGGACGCACCGTCACCGTCCGCTGGTCGGCGCCGTCCTGTCCCGGCTTTTCGACGTACAGCCGGACCCGGCCGCTGTGGTGCCCGGAGACCCGCACCGGGACGCGATAGGTGCGGACCCCGGAGTCGCCCTCTTCGACCGTCGGATGGCCGATGTCCACCCGTGGCAGCGCGGCCGCCCGGACCGCGGGTGTACCGGGGCGCCAGCCCCATGCGTCGACCAGCCAGGCCTGCCCGGACCTGTTGCGCGGGGTCAGTTCCAGGGTCTTCACGTGCTTCAGGTCCACCTTGCTCCGCACGGTGGCGGAGAGCGGCACCCGGATCTCGCGGCCCCAGTAGGACGCGGTACGGTCGCTGCCCGGCAGTCCGTCGATCCGGGCCCCGCCGAGCGTCACCCGGCGGCCCGTGGTGTCGGTGAGAGCGACGTCCAGACGGGTGCCGCCCGTGTTGGGCGGCACGATCACCCGGAGCGCCAGCGACTCGGAACCCGCCACGGAGACCGGACGGGCGGGACTGATCCTCACCGCGGTGCCCGGCTTCGACCAGCGCATCGCGACCGCGTGACGGCCGGGCTCCCGCGCGGTCTCCCACAGGGCGAAGTGCGGGGAGACGGCCGTCCCTTCGGGCGGCAGACAGGCACGGCCCGGATCGGGATCCACCTGTGCGCACACCCGGCCGCCGCTGACGGCCACCGAGGTGTCCGGAAGGAACGCGGGCGTCCGCCTCCCGCCGACCGCGTGACTGAGCACGCGCGCCGGGCCGGCCGAGGGCGCGCGCCGGTCCGAGCCGTCCAGCAGCGACCGCACGCGGTCGTCACCCGCGACGAAGAGCCGGGCCGCCGCCGCGATGTACGTGGCACCGGCGGCCTGCTGCCGGTTGGCGGTCAGCCGGGTCTTCTTGCCCGGCGTGCACACCGGGTCCGGACTGTCGCCGGCCCAGAAGTCGTCTTCCGCGGGCGCCTTCGCCTGCCCGGGTGTCCATTCGCTGTTGAAGAAGTTGTGGTTGGCGCCGACCATGTACACCGCGCTGTGCAGTGCGGCGCCTCGGCTGACGCCGCGGGTGCCGTCGACGTAGATCTGGCCCTGGAGATCGGACACGTCGCCGTCGCAGCCCGGCAGGATGGTCATGGACGGCACATCGGGAACGGGGTTCTGCCCGAAGACCGTGGGACCGATCAGGACGGTGCCGCGTATCCGCCAGCGCACCGGGCCCCGGTAGCCGTCCTGGTCCGAGGGCGGCCGGTAGAGGCTGTCGAGCGCGGCCCGGTTGACGCCTTCTCCGCCCCGGGAGTGGCCTACGAGCAGCACCTCGGACATGTCGGCGGGCGGTGCGGCGCGCACGGCCGCGGGGGCCCCGGCCCGATCACGGGCCCAGTCCGCCCAATGGGCGAGGTGCAGCCGGACCAGGGACGAGCGGGCCTGGGCGCCGCCGTCGTCGGCCTCGCCGTCCTGCCCGTTGATCCCGTTGGCCGAGATGGACACCGTGACATAGCCCTGGGAGGCCAGGAGCTTCTGGTCGCGCAGATAGCCCCGATGGCTCGGCACCGCCTGCATGCCCGCCTCGCAGGGCCAGGAGATGCCCTGTTCACCCCCGGCGTCGAAACACGTGTAGTGCCTGCCGTGCAGGAACAGCGCGAGCGGCCGCCGTCCCGGCGCGCCGACCGGTGACACCACCACGGCGCGCATCTCCACCGGGGCGGCGAAGCCGGGCAGTCGTACCGACTTCAGGGCGTACTCACCGCTGACCGTCCGGTACGTGCCCGGGACGCCGGGGTCGACCGGGTTCGCCGGAAGGGGCGCCGCGGGCTGCGCCGCCTCGGTGGTCCTGCGGGCGTCCGGGGCCCGCCGGGCTCCCGGCGCGTCGAGACGGCGTCCGCCCGCCAGCACCTTGAGACCCGACGGCGGCCCGATGCGAGCGCCGTCGAGCCTCAGCCGGAACGCCCGCCGGTCACGCGTGGCCACCGGCCGGCCCAGGAGCTTGTCCCCGGAGTGGAACTCGACCCGGGCATCGCCCATGGGTACGGGGTCGGGCGAGGTCCAGACGAGCTGCTTCCCGGCTCCCGTACCGGTGATCCGCCAGCCCGCCGGAAGCGGGCCGTCCGGCTCCTCCCGCGGCGCGGCGGGCGCCGCGGAGGATATGGAATCGGCGGAGGACATGGAATCGATGGAACGCTGCGTATGTGCCGGTTGCGGCGACGCGCGCGCCGCCTCCGGCCATCCCACGGTCAGGGTGAGCACCGCCAGTGCGGCGGTAACCGTGCGCGAGACACGGATCAAGGTGGTCCTCCTGGTCATCGGCCTTCTCGGACTCCCCGGAGATCTCGCTCCGGGCCCCCACCCCCGAATGACGGAGAGTGAAGCTCGGGGGTTGCCTCCTGTCGCGTCGGATGACGCGGAACCGATGCTGCGGGGCGACGAGTTGGTCCGATGGCGGGCAGGGGCATGCCGAGGAGGACCGCGGGCCGGTGACCGGGCTCAGGTGTCGATCACCGCCGCCCGCACGCACAGGACGTCCGGCAGATGCGAGGCGAGCTGCTGCCAGCTGTCCCCGTCGTCCGCGCTCGCGTACACCTCGCCGTTGCGATTGCCGAAGAAGACGCCTGCCGGGTCGGCGTCGTCCGTGCAGAGTGCGTCGCGCAGCACCGTGCCGTAGTGCGCCTCCTCGGGCAGGCCCGCCGACAGCGGCTCCCAGGTGCGGCCCGCGTCGCCGGTGCGGAAGACCCGGCAGCGGTGCTCGGCGGGCACCCGGTCGGCATCGGCGTTGAGCGGGAAGACGTACGCGGTGTCCGCGCGGTGGGGGTGCGCGGCCGCGGCGAAACCGAAGTCCGACGGCAGACCCTGCCCGATGTCGGTCCAGTTGTCCCCGGAGTCGTCGCTCCGGAACACCCCCCAGTGGTTCTGGAGGTACAGGCGGTCGGGATCGACCGCGTCCCTAGCCACCTTGTGGACGCACTGACCGAACTCCGGATGCGGGTCGGGCAGGAAGACCGCGGACACCCCCTTGTTCGACGGGGCCCAGCCGGCGCCGCCGTCCTTCGTGCGGAACACTCCGGCCGTGGAGACCGCGACGGTCACCGCCCGGGCGTCCCTCGGATCCGTCAGGATGGTGTGCAGTCCCTCACCGCCACCGCCGGGCTCCCATCTCGGACGCGTCGGGTGCTCCCAGAGCGGGCGGACCAGCTCGAAGGACTGCCCGCCGTCCTCGGAACGGAACAGCGCGGCGGGCTCGGTCCCCGCGTACACCACATCGGGCGCCTCGGGGCCGGCCGGATGCAGCTGCCAGACCCGCTCCAGCGACGCCTCGGTGAACGGCGGGAACCTCACGGCCGGTTGTCGTGGCTCGGCCCAGGTCCTGCCCAGGTCGTCCGAGCGGAAGACCGACGGGCCCCAGTGCGCGCTGTCACCGCCGACCAGGAGCCGTGGGACCTGTCCGCGGGTGTCGATGGCGACGGAATAGATCGCCTGGGCATTGAAATGCGGGCCGTCGAACTCCCATGCGCCATCGCGCCCGCGGCCGATGAAGAGTCCCTTGCGGGTGCCCACGGTGAGCAGTACGTCGGTCATGACCGGACCTCCCGAAACGCCGTTGTGTCGGATAAGGGTCAGTCTGCACCGGGCCACTGACAGTGGCCCGCAAGGCGGCCGCCCGACATCCGGCCCCTGTTGCGTCGAGGCGGGCGCGGGTACGGTTCCCCAGTAGGAGAAAGCGCTTGCTGAGGCTGATGGCCCCTCAGGTGCACCATGCGCGGGCCTCATGGCGGAGAGACCGAGGAGCAGCTGTGCCGACCTTCGAAGGGCTGCCGGGCGCGGTCGCCGTGTCCCATCTGCGGGTGTACGACTGGCCCGCCGCGGACGGCCTGCGCGGCGGGACGCCCCACCTCCACCTCACCTGTTCCGAGGGGTACGTGGTGGTCGGGGGCACCGGCTCGGTGCAGACCCTCACCGCGTCGGGATTCCGGGAAACGCCGCTTGAGCCGGGCGCGCTGGTGTGGTTCACGCCGGGCACGATCCACCGGCTCGTCAACGGGAACGGGCTGCGCATCGTCGTCCTCATGGAGAACAGCGGGCTGCCGGAGGCGGGCGACGCCGTGCTCACCCTGCCGCCGGACCGGCTGGCGGACCCCGACGTCTACCGGGCGGCGGTGACCCTGCCCGCCGACGGCTCGGAGGCGGAGCAGGAACGGGCCGCCCGCGCCCGCCGTGACCTCGCCGTCGAGGGCTTTCTCGCCCTGCGCCGGGCCGCCGGGGCGGGCGACCCCGAACCGCTCGCCGCCTTCCACCGGGCCGCGGCCGCACTCGTACGCCCGAGGGCCGAGGGCTGGCGTGAGCGCTGGCGGCGGGGAGCCGCCGCGGCCTCGGAGGTGACCGGCGAGCAGCTGGACGCGGTGGCGCGCGGCGACGGAGGGTATCTCGCCGACGCCTGTGTCCATGCCGAACAGCCCTCCGGATACGGGAAGTTCGGCATGTGCGGCCGTCTGGACGTCTACCGGGGCTGACCGGCCCCGGCTGCTTCGGGCGCGACGGAGCGGGTCAGGACCCGCGTCGTGCCGCCGTCGTCCTCCGCGATGTCCCGGACATGCCGGAAACCGATCCGCTCCAGCAGCGCCAACGACGCGGTGTTCTCGGCGGCCACCGTGGCATGCACCTCCGTGAGCCCGAGCTCGTCGAACCCGTACCCGGTCAGTGCCTGCGCGATCTCGGTGCCGAACCCCTGTCCCCACGCGGTGGCGGCCAGCGCGTAGACGATCTCGTGGCCGCCCGCTGCCGGGGACGGCTTGATCTCCGCATGGCCCATGAACGTGCCCTCGTGCCGGACCGCCCAGACATCGAACAGGTCCTGTGCGTACACCTTGCTGAAGACCCGTCCGAACAGCGCGCGGTCCTCGGCCTCGGTCTGCGGCCCTTCCCCCATCCAGCGGGATACCCGGGTGTCCTGGAACAGCGCGACGAAGTCCTCCTCGTCGGCGGGCGTGTACGGCTCCAGGTGCAGTCGTGCGGTGTGCAGGGCAGGGGTCGTCATGGCCGATGACGTTACGCAGCGCCCCGGCCGGCCCGCAATCGCAATACCCGTGCCCGGGTGGCGGCCGCCCCGCGTCGGCCGGCGCCCATGACCTCCCGGCGTTCGGGACCGCCGCTCCCGACGTGTTCGCCCACCGCGGCCGGGCCGCCGCGGACACCGGATACTTCACCGAGGAGCCGGCGCGACGCCGGCCGCCGATGTGCCGGGCGGACGAGAACCGGGCGAAGGGACGAGTGGAGCGATGACGAGCGGGATCGAGGACGCCGAGGGGCGCGGAGCGGGTCTGGAGGTCGACCCCGTCGGGGCGCGGGTCGGGATCAGGGTCACGACGCCCTCGGGCGAGCTGTCGCTGATCTGCACCCCCGCCCGCGCCCGCGAGCTGGCGGCGGCGCTCGCCCGCGCGGCGGACGAGGCCGACGGTGCGGCGTCGGCGCGCCCCGTCACCGTCATGGCGCGCGAGCTGCGTCGAGGGGATGTGCGGGACGGTGACCGGGTCATGACGGTGGACGGCATCAGGGTCGACGGGGCGACCGTCCACGTCACCTGGAAGTCGGGTGCCGGCCGCAGCTGGACCCAGGGCTATGACGCGGAAGCCGGGATCACACTCCGGCGGCGCGGCGGGAGTCGCTGACCGGCTCCGCTCGTCCCGCCGCACCCGTCCCGGCCCGAGCCTTGTACGGGAGGCATCGTAATTTGACGGGTGTCGTAGTACGGGATGTATCGTACTAGCGATCCTTCCGTACCCGTCGAAACGGAGTCCGACGTGAGTGCCCTCTTCGAGCCCTACACCCTGCGGTCGCTCGTCATTCCCAACCGGATCTGGATGGCGCCCATGTGCCAGTACAGCGCCGCACCGGACGGGCCGGACGCGGGCGTCGCGACCGACTGGCACTTCGCCCACCTCGCCGCGCGGGCCACGGGCGGAACCGGGCTCATCCTCACCGAGGCGACGGCCGTCAGCCCCGAGGGCCGGATCAGCCCCGCCGACCTCGGCATCTGGAACGACACCCAGGTCGCCGCGCTCCGCAGGATCACGCGGTTCATCAAGGGGCAGGGGGCCGTCCCCGGTATCCAGCTCGCGCACGCCGGACGCAAGGCCTCCACGGCGGCCCCCTGGCTGGGCGGACAGCCGGTCGGGCCGGAGGCGCACGGTTGGACGCCCGTCGCTCCCAGCCCGCTGCCGTTCGACGACGGCCACCCGGTGCCGCACGAGCTGACCACGGAAGAGATCCAGGGCATCGTCGACCGGTTCCGCGAGGCCGCGCGCCGCGCACTCGACGCGGGCTTCGAGGTGGCCGAGGTCCACGGCGCCCACGGCTACCTCATCGGACAGTTCCTCTCCCCGCACAGCAACCGGCGCACCGACGAGTACGGCGGCAGCTTCGAGAACCGCGTCCGCCTCGCCCTGGAGGTCGTCGACGCGGTGCGCGAGGTCTGGCCGGAGGAACTGCCCGTCTTCTTCCGGATCTCCGCGACCGACTGGCTCACGGAGAACGACGAGGACGAGCGCGAGGGCTGGACCGTCGACGAGACCGTCCGGCTGGCCGCGCAGCTCCAGGCCCACGGGGTCGATCTGCTGGACGTCTCCAGTGGTGGAAACGCCCCGCACGCCCGCATCGGGACCGGGCCGGGGTATCAGGTCCCCTTCGCGGAGCGGGTCCGGACCGAGACCTCGCTGCCTGTGGCGGCGGTGGGCCTGATCACCGAGCCGCAGCAGGCCGAGAAGATCCTCACCGAGGGCCGGGCGGACGCCGTCCTCCTCGGGCGCGAGCTGCTGCGCAGCCCGTCGTGGGCGCAGGAGGCGGCCCGCGAGCTGGGCGGAGAACTCCGCAAGCCGGAGCAGTATCTCCGCGCGGTCTGACCACTGGAACCACCACTCGCACCGCACCGGCCCGGCCGGTCCCGCACGACGCGCGACGTCATGGGGCCCCGGGCCGGTTCGGTGCGTCCGTACCGAGTTTCACCCGGAGGCGGGCGCGGCGGAGAGGCGGGCGCGGGCGAAGGGGCCCGTCACGAGAACGAAGAGGGTGAACGCGGCGAGGCGCAGCAATCCCGGCTGCGCGGACACGCCGATGTGCTGGATTCCGTATGCCGCATACCAGTTGGCCGCCAGATCGGTCGCCATGATCGCGCACATCAGATCCACGCCGGCCCGCCTCCCGCGGAGCAGCAGCAGGGCGGCCAGTGAGTCCAGGAACGCCAGCGAGGACCAGTACAGGTTCAGCCAGGCCGGCGCCCACTCGTAAGGACGCAGGCCCTTGCCGAGAAGGTCGGCGAAGTGTGAACCGGCACCCACGAAGACCAGGACCGCGACGTACAGAGCCACAAGTGCGACCACCCACCCGGGCACGCGTCCTGACCATCCGCCCATGGGGGTGATCGTCTCATTCCGTGCGCTGCCCGGAGAGCGGAACGCGTCGGTGGTGAGCACCTGCGGCCTTGATCCGCAAGGGATCCGGGCACTTCATCGAGTGGGCTCGGTGCGCCTCAGAAACAACTCGACGACATCTTGCCGCTCGCGTCACACCGCCTATATAACGTTGTAAACCGAGTCGCCGCCATGCCACCGCCGCACGCCGGCCAGCGTGCCGTCCTCCCGCCAAGGAGCGTCCCGCGCATGATGACCCAGCGCCGATCCCGTACCCTCGCCCTGGCCTGTCTCCTCACCGCCACCGCCACGCTGGCCGCCTCCGGCTGCTCCAGGCCGGAGACCGCGGACGACGCGGGCGGTGACAGCAGCCAGGCCGCCCAGGCGGCCAAGTCCCCCGGGAGCAGCTCCGGTTCGGGCTGCTCGCTGCAGACGTACGGCGCACCGAAGCTGGACCTGAAGGACACGGTCGTCGGCTTCTCGCAGTCGGAGAAGGAAGCCAACCCGTTCCGTATCGCCGAGACCCGGTCCATCAAGGACGAGGCCGCGAAGATCGGCGTGAAGAAGCTGCTCACCACCAACGCGCAGTCGCAGCTCTCCAAGCAGATCAGCGACATCCAGGACATGCTGTCCCAGGGTGCCCAATTCCTGATCGTCGCACCGTTGAACTCCGACGGTCTGGAACCGGCGTTCAAGGCGGCGGCGGCCAAGAAGGTCCCGGTGCTCACCATCGACCGCAAGGTCAACTCCACCGCCTGCAAGGACTATGTGGCCTTTCTCGGCTCCGACTTCGTGGAACAGGGCAAGCGCGCGGCCGACGCGATGATCAAGGCGACCGGCGGCAAGGGCAAGGTCGCCATCCTCCTCGGAGCGTCCGGCAACAACGTCACCACCGACCGCACCAAGGGCTTCGTCGACCGGGTCGCGGCCCGGGCCCCCGGCCTGCGGATCGTCGCCCAGCAGACCGGCGAGTTCGCCCGCGACAAGGGCCAGCAGGTCATGGAGCAGCTCATCCAGTCCAAGCCCGACATCACCGCCGTCTACGCGGAGAACGACGAGATGGGTCTCGGCGCCGTCACCGCGCTGAAGGCCGCGGGGAAGAAGCCCGGCAAGGACATCAAGATCGTCTCCGTGGACGGCACCCGGAACGCCGTACAGGCCCTGGTCAACGGCGAGTACAACGCCGTCATCGAATCCAATCCGCGCTTCGGGCCGCTCGCCTTCGCGACCGCCCAGAAGTTCTACGGCGGCGAGGAGATCCCGGAGAACGTCATCATCTCCGACCGGGCGTACGACGAGTCCAACGCCAAGTCCTCTCTCGGCGGGGCCTACTGACATGGCGTCACCGGAGCCCGCGCCGCAGGCCCCTCCGGAGGCCGCCCACCCGGGAACGGCGACCACCACCCCGTCCTCGGCCGCAGCCGTCCTCGAAGCCCGCGCGGTGAGCAAGCGGTTCCCGGGCGTCGTCGCGCTCGACGACGTCTCCTTCTCCCTGCGCGCCGGGGAGACCCATGCGCTGGTGGGGGAGAACGGCGCCGGAAAGTCCACCTTGATCAAGGTCCTGACCGGTGTCCACCGGCCCGACGGGGGAGAGCTCCGGCTGAGCGGACACCCCGTCGGGTTCGCGCGGCCGTCCGAGGCCCAGCAGGCGGGGATCTCCACCATCTACCAGGAGGTGAACCTCGTCCCGCTGATGAGCGTGGCGCGCAACATCTTCCTCGGCCGTGAGCCCAAGAACCGCCTCGGTCTCATCGACTTCGCCCGGATGCACCGCGAGACCGCCGCACTGCTCGACGACTTCGGAATATCCGTCGACCCCCGAAAACCCCTGCACACGCTAGGCATCGGCACCCAGCAGATGGTCGCCCTGGCCCGCGCCGTCTCCATCGACGCCCAGGTCGTCATCATGGACGAACCCACCTCCTCGCTGGAACCGCGCGAGGTCGAAACCCTCTTCCGCGTCATCGGGAACCTGCGCGGCCAGGGCATCGCCGTCCTCTACGTCAGCCACCGCCTGGACGAGCTCTACCGGATCTGCGACCGCGTCACCGTGCTCCGCGACGGCCGCCACATCCACACCGGCGACCTCGCCGGCCTCGACCGCATGCAACTGGTCTCGATGATGCTCGGCCGCGATCTGTCCGAGGTCCGCCGCACCGGCCTGACCCGCTTCGGCGGCGAAGGACACGACACGGCACGCACCCCCGTGCTCACCGCGACCGGCCTCCACCGGCGCCACCGGATCCACGGCATATCCCTGTCGTTGTACGGCGGCGAAGTGCTCGGCCTCGGCGGCCTCCTGGGCTCCGGCCGCAGCGAGACGGCCAAGGCCCTCGCCGGTGCGCTCAGCCTCGACTCGGGCGAAATCACGATCGGTGGGCGGAAGTTGCGCAGGATCGGCTCGGCCGGTGCCATCCGCTCCGGGATCAGTCTGCTGCCCGAGGACCGCAAGGCCGAAGGCATCGTGCCCGGCCTCTCCGTGCGCGAGAACATCGTGCTGGCCGCCCTGCCCAGGCTCTCCCGCTTCGGTGTGGTCTCCCGCCGCAAGCAGGACCGCGTCGTCGACACCTTCATGAAGCGGCTGCGGATCAAGGCGGCGAGCCCCGAGCAGAAGGTCGGCGAACTCTCCGGCGGCAACCAGCAGAAGGTACTCCTCGCCCGCTGGCTCTGCCTGGAGCCCAAGGTGCTGCTGCTCGACGAACCGACCCGAGGCATCGACGTCGGCGCCAAGGCCGAGGTCCAGAGCCTCATCGACGACCTCGCCCGCGAGGGCCT
Organism: Streptomyces sp. NPDC048295; assembly: GCF_040652135.1. Classification (NCBI taxonomy): domain Bacteria; kingdom Bacillati; phylum Actinomycetota; class Actinomycetes; order Kitasatosporales; family Streptomycetaceae; genus Streptomyces; species Streptomyces sp. NPDC048295. The sequence continues at coordinate 27,165 of NZ_JBEZLL010000029.1, read as the reverse complement.
CGCGGTCCTGCTCATCTCCTCCGACATCGAGGAACTCATCGAGGGCGCCGACCGCATCGTCGTGCTGCGCGGCGGCTCGGTGGCGGGCGAACTCGCGGGCGACACGGTGACCGAGAGCCATCTGCTCGAAGTGCTCGCCGACCACTCAACGGCGCCCTGCGCGAAGGCCCCGGCAGCACAGGAGGACCCGCGATGACCGCCGAGGCCGCCCTCCAGGCCCGCGCCCGCCCCCTGGACCGGCTGCGCGACCCCGCCTGGTACCAGGAGTACGGCGTGTATGTCGCCGTGGCGGCGGTGCTCGTCTTCAACGCGCTGTTCACCGAGCACTTCATGACCGCCGGCAATCTGCGCACCCAGCTCGTCCAGGTCGCCCCCGTCGTCATCGTCGCCCTCGGCATGGCCCTGGTCATCGGAACCGAGGGTGTGGACCTGTCCGTCGGCTCGACGATGGCGCTCGCCACCGCTCTGCTGCCGCTCTACCTCGGATACGGGCTCGTGCCCGCGCTCGCCGTCGCACTGCTCGCCGGCGCCGCCGTCGGGGTGGTCAACGGCACCCTGGTCTCGGTCGTCGGACTGCAACCGATCGTCGCCACGCTCGCACTCTTCGTCGGAGGCCGGGGACTCGCCCTCGTCATGGCCGACGGACAGCTCAAGCAGATCGTCAACCCCGACCTGCTCGCGCTCGGCACCGGCTCGCTCCTCGGCGTCCCGCTCGTCGTGCTGATCGCCGCGATCCTCGCCGCGGCCGTGGCCTTCCTCGTCCGGCGCACCACCTTCGGCCGCCGGATCGTCGCCGTCGGAGGCAACCGTTCCGCAGCTGCCCTGGCCGGACTGCCCGTGCGGCGCGTACTCATCGGCGTATACGTGCTGTGCGGCGTGCTGGCCGCCCTGGCCGGCATCCTCGCCACGGCCAGGCTCACCGCCAGCGACCCCTCCTCGCTCGGCACCCTCATGGAACTCTCCGCCATCACGGCGGTCGTGGTCGGCGGCACCCCCCTGAACGGCGGTTCCGTCCGCGTGCTCGGCACCGTCGCGGGCGCCCTGCTGATGCAGTTGCTGCGCGCCACCCTCGTCAAGCACGACCTGCCCGACTCCACCGCACAGATCGCCCAGGCGGCCATCATCATCGCCGCCGTCTACATCGCCCGGGAGCGTCGGTCCCGATGAACGAAACCACACCCGCGGCGGTGGCCCAGGTCCCCCCGCCGCACAAGAACCCCGCGGCATCCGCGGACGGCGCGCCCCGCCCGGCGGACGGGCGGCCCGGGCCCCGGCCCACACCTGCGCAACGGCTCGTCGGGCTCCTCCGGCGCCAGGGCGTGCTCGCCGTGCTGCTCGCCGTCGTGCTGGTCGCCTCGTTCGTCTACCCGACGTTCGCCACACTGGACAACGCCCGCGGTGTGACCGTGCAGGCGTCGTTCCTCGCCGTGGTCGCCCTGGGCATGACTCTGGTCATCATCACCGGCGGCATCGACCTGTCCGTCGGCTCCGTCTTCGCACTCGGCGGGGTGCTCGCCGCGTGGGCCTCGCAATGGGGCATCCTGCCCGCGCTGCTCGTACCGCTCGTGGTCTGCGGGGCGATCGGACTGCTCAACGGATTCCTGATCGCCCGCGCCGGGATGGCCCCCTTCATCGTCACCCTGGCGACCCTGCTGGCGGCCCGCGGCATGCTCCTCGCCTTCACCGACGAGGGCGCCACCACCTACCTGGTACCCAAGGGCTCCGCCTTCGCCGAGCTGGGGCAGGGCAGTGTCCGGGGCTTCGGCCACCCGGTCCTCATCGCCCTGGTGCTGTTCGGCGCGGGCGGTCTGCTGCTGCAGCGCACCTCGTTCGGACAGACCCTCTTCGCCGTCGGCGGCAGCGGCGACGCGGCCACCCTCATGGGCCTGCCCGTCGCGCGCGTGAAACTCCTTGTGTACACGCTCAGCGGTCTGCTGGCCGGACTCGCCGGTGCGCTGAACGCGGCCAGGCTCTCCTCCGGCGTCACCATCGTGGGCGTGGGCATGGAACTCGACGCGATCTCCGCCGTCGTCATCGGCGGCACCCTCCTCGCCGGCGGCGCCGGATCGGTCAGCGGCACCCTCTGGGGCGTACTGCTGCTGGCCGTCATCCAGAACCTCATCAACCAGATCGGCTCGCTGAACTCCTCGTACCAGTCCGTGGTCAGCGGAGGGTTCCTTATCGTTGTCGTCGTGGCCCAGCGCTATCTGGCGCGCGGCCGCGGAACCGGCTGAGCCGAGCCGGACCACCGCGCCCGAGTGCGCATCGAGCAGAGTCGGGGAGTGCCGTGGGCGTCAGCCTCAAGGACGTTGCACAACGGGCGGGCGTGTCCATCAAGACCGTGTCGAACGTGGTGAACAACTATCAGCACGTCACACCGAAGATGCGCGCCAGGGTGCAGCAGGCCATCGACGAGCTCGGCTACCGGCCGAACCTCACCGCACGCCATCTGCGCAAGGGCCGCACCGGCATCATCGCGCTCGCCGTTCCCGAGTTCGGCAACCCGTACTTCGCCGAGCTCGCGGGCGCGGTCGTCGATGCGGCCGCCCGGCACGACTACACCGTCCTGGTCGACCACACCGCGGGCCTCCGCGAGAAGGAACTCCTGGTCAGCCAGGGTTTCCGGTCCCATGTGATCGACGGCCTCATCCTCAGCCCGATCCATCTGGAGACCGAGGACCTGATGGCACGCACCGAGACCGTCCCCCTGGTCCTGCTCGGCGAGCGGGAGTACGAGGCACCGTACGACCACATCGCCATCGACAACGTGGCCGCCTCCCGTGACGCCGTCCGCCATCTCGTCGAGGGCGGCCACCGCCGGATCGCCTTCCTCGGCTCCCGCACCGGACGCGAGCGCCAGCCCGCCCATCTGCGGCTGCGCGGCTGGCGCGAGGAGCTCGCCGCGTCCGGTATCGAGCCCGACGAGTCGCTGGTGGTGGTCACCGACGGCTACGGGCGCGAGGACGGTGCCAGCGCCATGGCCGCTCTCCTGGACCAAGGAGAGCGGCCCGACGCGGTGTTCGCGTACAACGACCTCATCGCCATCGGCGCGATGCGCACCCTCGCTTCACGCGGACTGCGCATCCCCGAGGATGTCGCCGTCGTCGGTTTCGACAACATCGAGGAGAGCCTCTACGGGGCCACCACGCTCACCACGATCGCCCCCGACAAGGAAGCGATCGCCCGGCTCGCGGTCGACAGCCTCGTCGAACGGCTCTCCGGCAGCCCGGTGCCCGAACCACGGCGTCCGCGCCCCGGCTACCGCCTCGTCGTCCGCGAATCCACGGCCACTACTTGAGGTACGGACCCGCCTCGCCGATCCTGCCGGGTGCCGCGTTCCGGCCGCCCAGGTCGAGGACGTAGACGCGCAGGTTTCCCTTGCCGGGCGCGGCGACCGACAGCCTGCCGTCCGACACGACCCGGGTGTCCCCGGTGACGACGTCCTGGTAGGTGCCGTCGGGGATCCCGGTGTAGTCGGCCGCGCCGGTGACGGTCACCAGCGCGAAGCTGTCGGTCCCGCTCGCCGCGTCGGTGTAACGGCGCTTGTACGCCATCGAACCGGTGATGCCTTCCGTGGAGTACTGGCCCATCTGCAGCGCGGGCACGGCGCGCCGGATCTCGTTGAGCCGCTGAAGATGTCTGACCAGCGGCTTGGCGAGCGTGTTGGCGACCTCGCCGGTGGCCGACGCCACCTTGCCGAAGCCGGAGGCCTCGACTGAGCCCGCGAGGTGGTCGCCGTAGTAGGCGCGACCGGTGCTCGCCAGCGGGCAGCCGGGCCCGCAGTCGATCTTCTTGCCCGCCTGGAACTCGATCTCGGAGCCGTAGTAGAGAGTGGGGATGCCGCGGAACGTCCACATCAGCGACATGTTCTCGGCCCACGCGTCGGTCCCGCCCGCGTAGCGCTCACCGCTCTTGTTGGGCCCGTAGTCGTGGCTGTCGACGTACACGACGTTGTACGTGGCGTCGTTGTAACTGTCGTCCGAGTCCTTGCCGTTGTGGAAGGCGTTGCCGGCGTCACCGAAGTTCATGTGCATCCGCATGTCGATGACGTTCATGCCGGAGAAGCGGCTGTGATCCGGTGTGTGGTAGGCGTTTCCGTCCAGGAAGGCGTTGGTGGAGGTGGGCTGGGATCCGGTGCCCAGTTGCTCCTCGTAGTCGTACATCTCCAGTGCGGCCCTGGTGTCGTCGGCGTCGTACTCCTTGCGTTCCTTCCAGGTGAAGAACTGCGCGGAGTGGTTGACCGAGCCGCGGTTCCACTTGTCGTTCACGAAGGCACCGACCTCGCCGAAGACGAAGAAGTTCTTCGCCGCCCCGGCGCCGAACCGCGAGGTGACGCGCTCCTGGATGGCGGGCAGGAAACGGCGGTTCCAGGTGGTGCGCGGAATGTGGACGGCGGTGTCGATCCGGAAGCCGTCGACGCCCATGTCGATGTACTTGTCGTAGGCGCCGATCAGGTAGTTCTGGACGGGCGCGCTCTCGGTGTCGAAGTCGGCCAGGTCCTCGTGCAGCCAGCAGCTCCGGGAGTCCTCGCCCTCCCAGTTCCCGAGCCAGCAGTTGTGATAGTAGATCTTCGGGAACATGCCCGAAGTCGGGCTGTGCCACTGGCAGTTGTAGAGCCGGTAGCCCTCGGCGGAGGTTGTGCCGGTGGGCTTGCCCCAGTTGAGACAGGTGTTGCCGGACGGTTCGGCGGTGGACCAGAGATCGCCGTTGTAGTACGACTTGCCGGACTTCGGTTCGACACTCACCCCGTCGTACTCGAAGCCTTCGCTCTTCTCGTCGTAGTACCAGCTCCACTGGTCGTCGCGGACTCCGTACACCGTCGGTGTGAAGAGGCCCTTGGCGCCCCACCGCGAGGAGTGGTTGTAGACCACGTCCTGGTAGATCTTCATGCCCTTGGCGTGGGCGGCGTCGATCAGGTCCTGGTACGAGGCGCCGGCCGACTCCAGCCGGCCGTCCACCTTGTAGAAGTCGTAGCCGTGATAGCCGTGGTAGTCGTAGTCGGACCGGTTCAGTACGACCGGGGTGATCCAGATGGCGGAGAAGCCCAGTCCCTTGATGTAGTCGAGTCTGTCGACCAGGCCCTTGAAGTCGCCGCGGAACATGGGGTCGTTGTTGGCCGCGTTGCCGGACTTCACGTGCTGGCTGCCGCCCCGGTTGTTGGCGCTGTCGCCGTCGTTGAACCGGGCGGTGAGCACGAAGTAGATCGGGTCCTTGCGCGGGTCGGTGCCCAGTGGCTTCCCGGTGGCCGGAGCGGTGGGCCTGTCGCCGGTGGTGGCGGTGGCCGAACCGGACGCCGCGGACACGTTGCCGGCCGCGTCCACGGCCTTCACCGTGTAGCTGTAGGCGGTCCGTTCCTCAAGGTTCGTGTCGGAGTAGACCGTGGAACCGACATCGGTGACCATCGTGCCTCCGGTGCCTCCGGTGCCTCCGGTGCCGCCGGTCCGGGTCACCTGGTACCGGGTGACGCCGCGGTTGTCGGTGGAGGGGTCCCAGGTCAGCACGACGGAGACGCCGTCCGCGTCGGCGCGCACCTTCGACGGCACGGTGGGGGCCTCGGTGTCGGCGGGTTCCGTGGCGCACGGGTCCTCGGCGTCGGCGGTGACGGTCTTGTCCTTCACCGTGGAGACACCGGCCGGGATCGTGTAGTCGCGGCCGTTGTTGTTGTCCCAGACCCCGTTGCCGTTGTTGAACGCGGCCTGCATGGAGGTGGCGGTGCCGAGATCGACGGACCGTTTCACCCACCCCGTGCAGGCCGCCTCCATGCCCACGCCCGGAACGGTGGTCCACGATCCGCCCGCGGGCTGGTAGTGGATGTTGGCGGTGGACCAGCCGACGGTGGTCGTCGAGTAGTAGACCGAGGCGGTGTCGGCGTCCGTGGGGGAGGGCGAGGGGTCCGGGCCGGAGCCGGCGCAGGGGTCGCTGTGGGCCACGACCCCGTCCTTGACGGTGATGTTCCCGGTGCCCAGCGCGTAGTTCCTGCCGGCGTTGTTGTCCCAGGTGCCCGAGCCGTCGTTGAACGTCGCGGCCAGCCCGGACGCGCTGCCCAGGCTGACGGTCCTCTTCACCCAGTCGGTACAGGCCGCCTCCATCCGTGCCCCGGGCACGGTCGTCCACGAGCCGCCGTCGGGCGCGTAATGCAGGTTGTACGCCGACCAGTTCCTGGTCTTCGTGTAGTAGAAGACCGTCGCGGTGTTCTCCGCCGCCGCGGCGGGCACTGCGGACGGTGCGCCGGTTTCCGGTACGGCGCTCTCCGGTACGGCGGTGAGAAGCCCCAGAAGCCCGGCAGCTGCCACGGCTGCCGCCAGGGGCCGTCTCGGTACGGAGCGTGGGGTGCGTTTCATGTGTGTCTCCAGGGGAGGGCCACGGCCGGGGGCCGGGGCAGCCGGAGAACCCTGACGCGCCTCGGGGTTCGAGAGAGCAGTCCGTTCCGCTGAGCAAGGTCTGCCGGAATTTTGCTGCAAGCTCTTGCGGTCAGGAAGTTACCTGGGCATGACAGGTACGTAAGAGGTGCGGTGCGGGCGGTGCGGACACGGGGAATGGCAAAAGACGTCACGGGGTTGGGGCGTTCATGACCTTTTTTGTTGACGTGACCGTCCGGGGCTACGAGCTCGACACGCAGGGGCATCTGAACCAGGCCGTCTATCTCCAGTACGCCGAGCACGCCCGCTGGGAGCTCCTGCGCGCCGCCGGCCTGCCGCAGGACAAGCTGCTGGCCAGCGGCGTCGGTCCGGTCGCACTGGAGACGACGGTGAAGTTCCTGCGGGAGCTCCGCGGTGGCGACCGGGTCCGGGTGACCTGCCGGTTCGTGTACGGAGAGGGGAAGACGTTCACGGTCGCGCAGCAGATCCTCAAGGAGGACGGCACCGTCGCGGCGGAGGTCACGGGCGTGGCGGGGATGCTCGACCTGGCGCACCGCAAGCTGATCGCCGACCCGGCCGCCCATCTCGCCTCGCTCGCCGACAACCCGGACCTGCTCCGTGGGTGACGGGAGGCCCGGTCGGTCCGTCAGGTCCTCACGATCCTGAAGTGCGTGCGGTGGCGGCTCGGGGCGTCGGGCTCATCGACGCCCCGAGGCGGCATCGCGCGCACGGAGCGATGAGTGACAGGCCCACCGTCCGGTGAATGTCGAACTACGACGGATCTCGTATTATGGAGGCCGAAGCAATCCCCGTCATGGAACCGGAACGGTCCCAGGAAGTGGAGCCGTCGTGACCCCCGCCAGCACCCCTGTCGCAAGCGCCACCGAGGCCGGGGGCCGTGTGCTCGACCACCCCGCGCGCGACGAGATCCGCATCGAAGGGGTGCTCCACGCGCTCTCCGACCCGATTCGACTGCGCATCGTCCGCGAGCTGGCCGCGGCCGAGTCCGAGCTTTCCTGCTCCTGTTTCGACCTCCCGGTGTCCAAGTCGACGTCCACGCACCACTTCCGGGTGCTGCGCGAGAACGGGATCGTCCAGCAGATCTACCGGGGCACGGCCAAGATGAACGGCCTGCGGCGCGACGATCTGGAGGCGCTGTTCCCCGGGCTCCTCGGCCGTGTCCTCGACGCGGCGAACCGCCAGGTACAGCGCATCGGCGAGGACCGGTAGCCTCACCCGTCGTCCGGGCCGCCCCTGCGTGCGGCGCTCAGCAGCCCCGCCCAGTCCGGGATCTTCACCCGCTCCCGGCCCAGCGACCGGCCCAGCGCCGTCTCCGCCCGCTCGATGGACAGCCAGCCGTCCCACTCCACCGGACACAGCCCCCACGCCCGCAGCGCCGCCACAGGATCGGCTGCCGGGGCGCGCCCGGTGAGCAGTGCTGCGTCGTCGAGCAGTGAAGCCACCGTCTCCTTCGCGCACGACCGGTTCGAGCCGATGACCCCGGTCGGCCCCCGTTTGATCCACCCCGCCACATACTCCCCGGGCGACGGCACTCCGTCCCGAAGCACCCGTCCCGCGAGATGCGGCACGGTCCCGTGCACCGGGTCGAAGGGCAGGCCGGGCAGCGGAATCCCGCGGTAGCCGATCGCCCGCAGTACGAGCTGGGCGGGGACGTCCTCGTACGTACCGGCGTCGCGCACGCCCCCGCTGCCGTCCGGCACCGTATGGGCGAAGCGCACCCCAGCCACCCGGCCGTCCCGCTCCAGCAGCTCGACGGGGCGCAGAAAGAACCGCAGGTGGATGGTGCGCACCGGATGCCCGCCGGTGCTCGCCCCCGCGTCGCCGGCGGCGGCCCATCCGCGCAGCACCTCCATGTTGCGCCGCGCCGCCGCCGTCAGGGGCGGCGCGTTCGGGGGCGAGGACGGGGCCACGGGCCGGCCGGACGGATCGGTGTACGCCGGATCGCGGGCGAGCTCGGCCTCGTCCACCACGACCCGGGCCTGTGGCAGCCCGCCCAGCTCGCGCAGCTCCTTGGTGGTGAACCTGGCCTGTGACGGCCCGCGCCTGCCCGCCATGTGGATCTCGTGCACCCGGCTGCCGGCCAGCGCGCCGAGCGCACCGTGCGGTACGTCGGTGGGACGCAGTTCCCGCGCGCTGCGCGCGAGAATCCGCGCCACGTCCACCGCCACATTGCCGACCCCGATCACCACGACCGAACGCGCCCGGAGCGCGAAGCCGTCGGGGGCCGCGTCCGGGTGTGCGCTGTACCAGGCGACGAACTCGGTGGCGGAGCAACTGCCGGGCAGATCCTCGCCGGGGACGGCGAGCGCGCGGTCGGTCGCGGCCCCGACGCAGTAGACCACCGCGTCGTACAGCTCGCCGAGTTGCTCGGGCGGGATCCCGTCGCCGCCCACCTCGACGTTTCCGAGGAAGGTGATCCGCTCGTGTTCCAGAACGGTCCGCAGGCTGTTCTGCAGCGACTTGATCTTCTCGTGGTCCGGGGCGACTCCGTAGCGCACCAGGCCGTACGGGCAGGGGAGCCGGTCCAGCACATGGACCCGGACATCGGGAACCCGGTCCTGCGCGACCAGGGCCTGGGCGGTGTAGACCCCGCTGGGACCGGAGCCGACGACGGCGACACGGAGCACGGCGTACCTCTTCCCCGAGGATCCCTCCAGCATGGCACCGGTGGGCGGTGCGCGGGGGAGAGGGACGCGCGGGCATCAGGGCGACAGGGTGCGCATTTTGTCGATCTCCACCGTCTGCTGGGCGATGACGTCCCCGGCCATCTCCTCGATCTGTACGTTGTTTCCCTCCGCGAGCACCTCGGTCGCCATCGTGACCGCTCCCTGGTGGTGGGTGATCATCAACGTGAGGAAGAGCCTGTCGAAGGCGGCTCCGTCCGCCTCGCGCAACTTCTTCAGCTGCGCCGGGGTCGCCATGCCGGGCATCGCCGAGTGGTCATGGGCGGACTTGTGCCGGTCGCCGCCGTTGTGCGTGAGCCATCCCTCCATGGCGCCGATCTCCGGCTTCTGGCTTGCCGTGATGCGTTCGGCGAGCCGTTTCACCGGGGACGAGCCGGAGCGGGAGGGGACGAGTGCGGTCAACTCCAGGGCCTGGGCGTGATGTTGGATCATCATCTGCGCATAACGGTAGTCGGCCGAGTTGGGAGCGTCGTCCCCGGCGGCCTCGGCGGCCTCCTCGGCGGAGAGGGTCCTGGCGGGCTCGCCCGGTTTCCCCGGCGCCACCACCGAGGGACCCCCGCCGGCCTGCGCCTTCGTGCGACTCCCGCCGTCTCCCGCATCGCACGCGGTGAGGGCGAGCGCGGCGGACACGGCTGCCGCGACGAGAACGGATCTGCGTACACACATGGTCTGACGGCGGATCAACAAGTGGACCTCCATGGCCATATGGGCGATTGTCAATCGTCCTGACACGCTTCCGCACTGCGGTGATCAGAAACTTTCATTACGTCTCTGTTGCCATCTGTTGGGATCACCATGGGAAGGACGATACTGCCGAGGTCCGTGAACCGTTCAACTACGTTCGGATCCATGGGAGGACGCAGTGAATTCGTTGCACACGAGCCCGGTGCGGCGCAGACGCCTGGGTGCGGCGGCGGCAGCCGCCGGACTGCTGGCCACTCTGCTGATGGCCGGACCCGCGGCCGCGACGCCCGACCCCGGTGACACGGCCGCGGCCCGGACCGAGGTCTCCGCCGCCCAGCAGGCCGAAGCCACGGCCGCCATCAGCAGTGGCGAGGTACCCGGTGTGGACGAGATCGTCCACAGCGACAACATCACCCATCTGGCCAACGTTCCGAAGGACGCGCTCAAGGGCCTCAACACGGACCTGGCCTTCCAGGGGAAGTACGCCTTCGCCGGAAACTACGACGGTTTCCGGATCTTCGACATCAGCAACCCCAGGTCCCCGAAGACGGTCGCGCAGGTTCTGTGCCCCGGCTCGCAGAACGACATCTCGGTCTCGGGCAACCTCCTCTTCCTGTCCACCGACTCCTCGCGCAGCGACAACTCCTGTACCAGCACCACCCAGCCCGCCACGGAGAAGTCCTCGTGGGAGGGCATGAAGGTCTTCGACATCAGCGACAAGCGCAACCCGAAGTACGTCGCCGCCGTCGAGACCGCGTGCGGATCGCACACCCACACCCTGGTCCCCGAGCGCAAGAACGTGTACGTGTACGTCTCCTCGTACTCGCCGAGCGAGGCGTTCCCCGACTGCCAGCCGCCGCACGACGGGATTTCCGTCATCAAGGTGCCGCGCAACGCGCCGGAGAAGGCCGCGGTCGTGAACTTCCCGGTGCTCTTCCCGGACGGCGGCAACCCGGGTGCGCCGCAGAACCCGGGCGTCTCCAAGACCACCGGATGCCACGACATCACCGTGCTGCCCTCGAAGGACCTGGCCGCCGGTGCCTGCATGGGCGACGGCCTGCTCTTCTCCATCAAGGACCCGGAGAACCCGAAGATCATCGACCGGGTGCAGGACAATGTGAACTTCGCCTTCTGGCACTCGGCGACGTTCAACCAGACGACGGACAAGGTCGTCTTCACCGATGAGCTCGGCGGCGGTGGCGCGGCCACCTGCAACGAGGAGATCGGCCCGAAGCGCGGCGCCAACGGCATCTACGACATCGTCGGCAGGGGAGACCACCGCAAGCTGGTCTTCCGCAGCTACTTCAAGATCGACCGTCCGCAGGCCGACACCGAGGTCTGTGTCGCCCACAACGGTTCGATCATTCCGGTCAAGGGCCGCGACCTGATGGTCCAGGCCTGGTACCAGGGCGGGGTGTCGGTGTGGGACTTCACCGACTCGTCGAAGCCGAAGGAGATCGGCTACTTCGAGCGCGGTCCGGTCAGCACCGACGCCGTCACCACGGCCGGCCCCTGGTCGGCGTACTACTACAACGGCTACATCTACTCCAACGACATAGCCAAGGGCTTCGACGTCCTGAAGCTCGACGACCGGCGGACCGACCCGGCGAAGCGGGTGCGGCTGGACGAGCTCAATGTGCAGACGCAGCCGGATTACTTCGACCGCTGACCGGCCGGATCCTCCACCCGGCCGGCGGCAGCCGGCTCCATCGGGCGCCGAAGGCGCCCCGCAGGGCGGTTCCCCCGCCGTGCGGGGCGCCGCGTCGCGTCAGGCGGCGGTCCGGGCGGTGCCGCCCGTCGCCGCGGCCCACTCCACCAGCAGACGCTGGTACTGCTCCTCGTCCTCCGGGGACAGGCAGCCGCCCGAGCGCTGCCACAGGTCGCGGATCTCTTTGTTCACCTCGGCGGCAGTGCGCGTGGAGTCGGAGGAGCGCGGAGAACGGGACATGACTACAGGCTAAGGCCCCGATGTGACAATCAGACCCATTGGGCGTCAGGGACATCTCTCACATGTCTGTCAGGCAACGCCCTGCACCAGTTCGAGCGTCCGCAGTCCGTCGGGCCGCTCCTCCACGGGCAGATGCTGCACGAACCGCACGTCACAGCCCAATGCGGCGGCCCCGCCGTCCGCGTGCCGGTCGTCGCCGACCATCACCACATCCGCCGGATCCAGCCCGAGAAATGTGCAGGCCGTGTGGAAGAGCTGTGCGTCCGGCTTCTGCACGCCGTGCTCGTACGACAGCACATAGGCATCGACCAGGTGGTCCAGGCCGTGCGCCCGGAAGACCGGCCGCAGGTCCCAGCCGATGTTGCTGACCACCCCGATCCGGGTGCCGCCGTCGTGCAGCGCGCCGAGCACCTCCGCCGCGTCCGGGTAGGGCCGCCAGGCGGCGGGTGCCCGGTGCCGCTCGTACAGCGCGTCGTACAGCCCGGGATCCGGCAGCTCCACCTGCCTGGCCAGTCCGGTGTACGCCTCCCGGTGCAGTTCGGCGCTCTCGTCACGGGTGGCGTACGCGGCGGCGAGCCGGGCGGGGACGTGCCGGGGGGACGGGCCGCCCGGCAGGGCCCCGGCGTCCTCCAGCTCGCTCGCGTACCGCTCGAAGTCGGCCTCGCCGACCGTCACCCCCCGCTCGGCGAGGGCCGCACGCAACCAGGACCGGACCGGCTCGATCCGGAAGAGGGTCCCGGAGAAGTCGAAGAGCACACCCTTGATCTGCATGGCTGCGATCCTTCCCCGCGCGGGGACACCGGGGCAAGGCGGGGCCGGTCCCGGTACGGGCACGGCGGGACGGGGCCTTACCGGGACGGTTCAGGAACTGCGGGGACGGCGCCGCCCGCCGCGCCGCTCGTACCGGGCGAATCCGTCGATCGAGAGGGCCACCAGGGCCGCCCCGAACAGCCAGCCGCCCAGTACGTCGCTCAACCAGTGCACCCCCAGGTAGAGCCGGGTCAGGCCCACCCCGACGACCGAGACGCACGCCACGACCAGCGCGGTCCACCACAGCCGGGGCCCGGCCCCGTACCGTCGCAGCAGCCAGAGCAGCAGACCGAGGCTCACCGTCGCCGTCATCGCGTGACCCGAGGGGAACGCCGCGTAATGGGCGGAGTCCACCGGGTCGGGCCAGTGCGGCCGCTCCCGGCCGACCGCCGACTTCAGCCCCTGCTGAACCAAGGCGGCCAGCACGCTCGTCGCCGCCACCCACACCGCGAGCACCCGCGCCCCGCGCCACCAGAGCACCACCACGGCCACCGCGATCAGGGCGCGCATGGTCCACGGATCCCAGGCCCAGTCGGTCAGGATCCGGTTGACGTGCACCAGGCCGGGTTCGGCCACCGCCCTGCGGTGCAGGGCGGTGGCGACATCACGGTCCAGCGTCATCAGCGGCGACCAGCGCACCGCGACGAGGACCAGCACGGTCAGTGCGAGAAGCGCACAGACCGTACCCGCCCCGAAGGGTGTGACACGGGAGCGGGGACGCGTGGGCGGGGAGAGCTGCGGGGACGGCATGGGGTGATCTTCCCGGACGGCTGCCGCCGTTGGCTATCGCAGCGCACTGAGTCCCGGAATGAGGGCCACCAGAAGCGGAACCACCGGCACCAGCGCGGCCGCCGCGGTCAGCCGGAGCCGACGGCCCGCGGTGAGCCGGTCCGCCGGGGTCAGCAGCCGGTTCACCCTCAGCGGAAGCTGCGCGTCCGGCGCCGGGCAGGGGCCGAACACGCCCCGGTCCTCGTTGAGTTCCACCAGGGCCAGGGCGATCGTCAGCCGTCCGAAACGCTTGGACGCCACATCGTCCGCGGCCAGTTCGACCAGCCGGTGCATCTCGTCGCGGAAGGCCGCGAAAACCGGCACCTGCGGGAACCCGGTCGCGAGCGCGCCGGAACAGTGCAGCAGCCAGTCGTGCCGCGCCTTCGCGTGCCCCTGCTCATGGGCCAGCACCGCATCCAGCTGACGGCCCTTCAGGCGCCGGAGTGCCGTGGTGGTGATGACCAGTTGGGGCGCGGCACCCGGCAGCCACCAGGCATCCGGACGCTCCCCCTCCAGCACGACGAGACGGCCGCTGCCCGGCTCCTCGCCGGGCAGCAACGGGGCACGTACCAGCAGTTCGGCGCGCCGCTGCCTGCGACGTACCCGGGCCCGGTGGATCTCCCGGGTCAGCATCACCGCCGACCACACCCCGCCGAGCGCCAGCAGCACGGCCATGGCGGCCGACCACCGCCCGTGCCCGCCCAGTGCGTACGCCTCCACCACCGCGCGTGGCGCCGGGGCGAACACATGGCCGCGCACCGCCTGCCAGGCGGCGGCCGCGCTGAACGTCATGGAGAGCGCGAAGGAGACCAGCACCCCGGCCACCACGCACTGCCACACCCAGAGCGCCACCACGGGCTCGCGCTCCGGCCACCGTGCCCTGGCCATCAGCCGTGGGGTCAGGACGGCGGCCAGTGCACCGAGCAGCAGCAGTGCGAGGGAGACCAACATGGCGTCAGCCTATGAGGGGCGCGGCGCCCGCGGATACGGCTGTGCACGTCAAGTGACGCACACCACGGTTTGCCCGGCCGGCTGTCTCACAAGGTGAGCAGCATCGCGAACATGGCCATCCCCATCGTCAGCCGGCAGGCGAGCGCCAGCTCGGGCCGCGCAGCCCAGGAGCCCCCGGCAGGGCCACCGCCGCCGGCCGTCACCGCACCGTCGGCGGCCACGGGTATCAACCGGGCACCCGACCGCAGTACGTACACCGCGTAATAGGCCAGCAGCAGTCCGGTCAGCAGGGGTACACCCCCCGCCGTCGCCGTGACCCCGTGGCCCGTGTGCCCGCCGTGTGCCGCGCCGCCCGGTGCCATGGTGAGCGCCATGTAGACCATCGCCGCGGAGCCGACCAGGTGGTGCAGATGGTGCCCACTGCGCCGGGAGAACCACAGCGCCCGCAGTGAAGCCGCGCCGAACAGCGCCGCGTACACCGCCCATGCCCACGCGGGGGGCGGCACGACGGCCGCAGGCACCGCCATGGCGGCCATGCCGAAGCCCATCAGGGCCTCCGCACGTGCCGTTCTGCGCCCCTCCCCGGTCTCGCTGCGGGTGCGCAACAGGCAGTACGCACCCGTGATCGCGCACAACGCCATCAGTAGCCAGCCCGACACCGCCGGTCCGTGCACAGCGCACCACCCCCAATTGCCGCACGCTCCAGATCGATGCCCGGACGGGGACCGTCGTACGCGGCGCACTGAAGTACAAGGGGAGCGCGCGGAGGGAGTGTTCCCACCGCGCGCTGTGCTCTCCGCCCCCTGTCAGCCGAGCGTGAGGGACTTGAAGGCGCGTGCCTGCTCGGTGATGGCGCGCTCCGTGGGCAGCCGTTCCATGGACGAGGCGCCGAAGAAGCCGGCGATCCCGGAGGTGTGCTCCAGGACGTGGCGGGCGTCCTCGGGTTCGGCTATCGGCCCGCCGTGGCACAGCACGACGATGTCGGGATTGACGCGCTTGGCCGCGTCGTGCATCTCCTGCACGGCGGTGGCGGCCTGATCGAGCGTGAGCGCGGTCGAGGCACCGATGGAACCCTTGGTGGTCAGCCCGACGTGCGGGACGAGTACATCGGCACCCGCCCGCGCCATGTCGGCGGCCTGGTCGGGGTCGAACACGTAGGGCGCGGTCAGCAGATCGCGTTCGTGGGCCTGGCGGATCATGTCGATCTCCAGGCCGAAGCCCATGCCGGTCTCTTCGAGGTTCTCGCGGAACTTGCCGTCGTACAGCCCGACGGTGGGGAAGTTCTGTACGCCGGTGAAGCCGATGGCCTTCAGCTGGTCGAGGAAGTTGCCCATGATCCGGAACGGGTCGGTCCCGCACACACCGGCGAGCACGGGGACGTCCCGCACCACGGGGAGGACCTCGCCCGCCATGTCGAGCACGATGGCGTTGGCGTCGCCGTAGGGCAGCAGGCCCGCCAGCGAGCCCCGGCCGGCCATCCGGTACCGGCCCGAGTTGTAGATGATCAGCAGGTCGACGCCGCCGGCCTCCGCGCACTTGGCGGACAGGCCGGTGCCTGCGCCCGCGCCGATGACGGCCCGGCCGGTCCTGACCTGCTCGGTCAGGCGGGCCAGGGCTTCCTTGCGGTTCACTGATGGGCTCCTGTTCGGTGGGTGTGTTCTCGCGGCCCGGGCTCCGAGCGCTCAGACGTCCGGGTGCGAACGGCTCCGGGTGGTGATCAGCTGGTGGAGGTGGTCGGCGGCGGCGACGGCGAACGACGGGTCGTTGAGATGGGCGCCGATCTCACGCAGATCGACGGGGCTGCCCCGCAGGGCCGTGCGCAGTGACGCCAGCCCGGCCGCGTCCGCCTCCGGGTCGTGGAACGGGCCGCCCGGGGCGTCCACGGCGGAGACACCGCCCAGCGGCCAGAGCACCGCCGTCGGGCCGTGCGCCGAGGCCAGCTTCCGCCCCATGGATGCACCGAGTCCGGCCATCTCGTCGGGAGTGGTGCGCATCAGGGTGACGGTGGGGTTGTGCACGAGGAGGTGACGGTCCGCGAAGCGCTCCGGGACGGTGTCGGCGGGGCCGAAGTTCACCATGTCCAGTGCGCCGGGCGCGACCACCTGTGGCAGGCCCGCCCGGCCCGCCGCGGTGAGCCGGTCGGGCCCGGCGCTCAGCACGCCGCCGACCAGTTCGTCCGCGAGTTCGGTGGTCGTCAGGTCCAGGACACCGGCGAGGAATCCGCCCGAGGCGAGCTTCTCCAGCGCCCGCCCGCCCGCTCCCGTGGCGTGGAAGACCAGGACCTCGTAGCCCAGCTCGTCCAGCCGACGGCGGGCGGCGTCGACCGCGGGCGTGGTGACGCCGAACATGCTGGCGCCGATCAGCGGACGCCCCTGGGGTTCCGGCCGCTTCAGGCTCTGCTCGTGGTGGACGGCCATGCCGGCCGCCGCGGCCGCCGCGTTGCCCAGGATCCGGGACGACACGGAGTTGATCCCCGCCACGTCGACCACGCTGTACATCATGGTGATGTCACTGCTGCCCACGTACGGCGACACGTCCCCGCCGGCCATGGTGGACACCAGCACCTTCGGAACGCCGATGGGAAGCGCCTGCATGGCGCGCGCGGCGATGAAGGACCCGCCGCTCCCGGCCACGGCCAGCACCGCGTGCAGCTGTCCCTCCCGGTGCAGATCACCGACGATCCGCTCGACGCCCTCGGCCATGGCCGTCACCGCCGCACCACGGTCCCCGGCGGCGCGCAGTGCCTCCAGGCCGTGCCCGGCTCTACGTGCGACGGCCGCGGCGTCGATGTCACCCGCGGGACTGCCGACGGGTGACGGCATCACCCCGGCATCGACGAGCACCACGTCGCATCCCGATTCACGGAGCCGCGCCGAGAGCCACGCGTACTCCGCCCCCTTGGTGTCCAGCGTCCCGACGAGCACCACGGTCGCCATGTTCCTGCTCCTTTGCAACGGCGTTCTCCCGATCATGTGCGAGCCGTCGGAGGGCGGCAAAGACCACTTGACGGCAATTGGCCTGCGGCGGGCGATGATGGGGGGCATGGACCGGATTCCTGCCACCCGGCTGTCCCGCCTGCTGACCGGGTGGTCCAAGGACGGCACGGGCGCGATGCCGCAACTGCTGGCTCAGGCGCTGCGCGAACTGGCGGAGCGCGGAGACGTGGCACCGGGCACGGTGCTCCCCTCGCAGCGCGTCCTGGCGACGGCGCTGGGGGTCAGCCGCAGTACGGTGACCGCCGCGTACGGTCTGCTGGAGGCCGAGGGGTGGCTGGAGAGCCGGCAGGGCAGCGGCTCCCGGCTGCGGGGCTCGGGCTCGGTGGGTGAACCCGCGACCGAGGGACGGCTGGCCAGCTTCGGTACCAGGGACGGCGGCATCGATCTGTCCAGCGGCGCGCTGGACGGCCTGTCCGCGGTCGCGGCGGCGGCCGGCGAGCTGTCCGCCGAGGACCTCACCGCCGCACTGGCCGGCGACGGCTACCTCCCGTACGGGCTGCCCGAGCTTCGCGAGGGGATCGCCGAGTACCACCGCTGCGCGGGCCTGCCGACCTCTGCCGAACAGATCCTGGTGACCGCCGGATCCCAGCAGGCCCTCTGGCTGATCACCCAGGGCCTGGTCGAGCCCGGTGACACGGTGATCGTGGAGGACCCGACCTACCGGGGAGCCCTCGAAGCACTGCGCGGCCGTGGCGCCCGGCTGGTCCCGCTGCCCGCCGGCGGGGCCGACGGCGCCCGTGCACTGGCCCGGCTGGCCGGACATGTCCGCCCGCGCCTCGTCTACCTGCAGCCGTCCCTCCACAACCCCACCGGACTGGGCATGGACGAGCCCACCCGCCAGGCCTGGGCCGCCGTGCTGGCCGAACAGGGGCTGTACACGGTGGAGGACAACGCCTACGCCGAACTGTCCCTGCACCACGACGCCGCGCCGGTCTCCCTGGCCGGCCTGCTGCCGCCCGCCGCCACGGCCACCGTCGGTACCCTCTCCAAGCTCTTCTGGGGCGGCCTCCGGCTGGGCTGGATCCGCGCCTCCACCACCGTCATCCGCCGCCTGGCCGACATCAAGAAGTCCGTGGACCTGTCCTGCCCGGTGGTGGACCAGATGCTGGCCGTGAAGCTGCTCCGGCGACTGCCCGAGGCCCGGGCCCTGCGCCGCTCCCGGCTGCGCGAACGCCTGACGGAGACCGAACGGCTCCTGCGCGACCAGCACACCGGCTGGCGATGGGAGCGGCCCGACGGGGGCTCCGCGCTCTGGGTGGAGATCCCCGGCGCCGACGCCGAGGCCACCGCGCAGCTGGCCCGCCGCGCGGGCGTACTGATCGTCCCCGGCCCGGCCTTCTCCGCCGTGGACGGCTTCCGCCACCACGTGCGGCTCCCGTTCGCCGACCGGGACGGCGGCCTGGAGAAGGCCCTGCCCGTGCTCGTCGACTGCGCGCGGCGAAGCCGTTGGACGCAGAGCTTCAGGGGCGATACCGCAGCGGGTGGTCCGCCGGTACTTCCACCATGACGATCCGGTGCCCGTCCGGATCGTGGATCCACATCTCGACCAGGCCCCAGGGCTCGCGCAGCGGCTCCCGCAGCACGTCGACGCCGCGGGCCGACAGCTCCTCGTGCGCCGCCCGCACGTCCGCCACCTGCATCCACAGTTCCAGGCCGGGCACCGGCGGTCCGTCGGCGCGTCCGGACACCTCCAGGAAGCCTCCGCCGAGGAAGTAGACGGTGCCCCGCTCGGGGCCGGTGCCGAACTCCCGGTAGACGGGCAGCCCGAGGGATTCCCCGTAGAAGATCCGCGAGCGTTCGGGGTCGGCCGGGTGCAACAGGATCCGGCTGCTCAGCACATGAACCATGCGCCCGAATCTAGTTCGGGCAGCCGGGTTACGCTGCTCCGGCACGGCCACAGGACAGAAACGGAGAGCCACCGCCATGGACACAGCCCCCGCCCAGGACCCGGGACAGCTGACCTTCCGCGACGCCGCCGACGCCGATGTGCCCGCGCTGGTGACGCTGATCGAGTCGGCGTACCGCGGGGACTCCAGCCGGGCCGGATGGACCACCGAGGCGGACATCCTGCAGGGGCAGCGGACGGACCCGGCCGGTGTGCGGCAGGTCGTCGAGGCGCCCGGCAGCCGGCTGCTCGTGGTGGAGTGCGACGGCGAGCTCGCCGCCTGCTGCCAGCTCGAACACCGCGGCGACGCCGCCTACTTCGGCATGTTCGCGGTCCGTCCCGGACTCCAGGGGGCCGGGCTCGGCAAGGTGATCATCGCCGAGGCCGAGCGCACCGTGCGGGAGAGCTGGGGCGTGCGTGAGATGCACATGACCGTCATCTCGGTGCGCGAGGAGCTGATCGCCTGGTACGAGCGGCGCGGCTACCGCCGTACGGGAAAGCTCAGCCCGTTCCCGTACGGCGACGAGCGCTTCGGTATTCCGCAGCGCGACGACCTCGCCTTCGAACTGCTGGTCAAGGACCTGGTCTGAGCCGAGGGAGGGCTACGGGCCCCTCCCCGATCAGGCGGTGAAGCGGCCGGCGCGGCGGATCTCCGGGTAGTCGGTGGTCGCGCCGTCCAGCCGCAGGGCGCGCGCCAGCCGCAGATGGTCCTGGGTGTTCACCACCCAGCCGATCACCTTCAGCCCCTCGGCATGTGCCTGTTCGGTCACCTCCAGGGTGAGTCGGCGGATGTTCAGCGCCAGCGTGGCCGCGCCCACCGCCTTCGCCCGGTCCACCACATCGCCCTGCCAGCGACTGGCGATGAGCACGGTCCGTACCCCCGGCACCAGCCGGGCGATCTCGGCCACCGCCTCGTCATGGAACGAGGACACCTCGACCCGGTCGGTGAGACCGCGCCGCAGCATCACTTCGGCCAGCGCGCGGGCCGCGGCCGCGTCCTTGATCTCGGCCTGCACGGGGGACCGTACGGCGTCGAGCACCTCCTCGAAGACCGGCACCCGCTCACCCTGTCCGGCATCGAGTTCCCGCAGTTCGGACAGGGTCTTCTCGTTGATCGGCCCCGTGCCGTCCGTCGTACGGTCCACGTCGGCGTCGTGCATGACGGCCAGTGCGCCGTCCTTGCTCAGATGAAGGTCCAGTTCGATCGCGTCCATTCCGGCCCGTTCGGCGTGGACGAACGAGCGCAGGGTGTTCTCCGGCTCGACACCCATCACTCCGCGATGTCCGATGGTGAGAAAAGACAAGGCAACCCGCTTCCGTCGACGGCGTCTTCCCGCGCGCGGCTCCTACCCACGAGGCGCTACGGCATACGGCGATCCGGCAGCCTAACGGTGCCGGGGGAGAGACGGAGGGTGGACACCCGCGGCATGCACGCGGCCGACGGAAGTGTCTGCCGAGAACGGCACGCACAGGAAGAATCGCTGTGACCATGGGGGGCGGCAGGATAATTTTCTGAGGCCCACTTGTCTCAAGGAACTGCACATGGATACGGTTGCTTAACGCGAGGTTCTCCTGTGAAGGAAGTGTTATGACGGAAATTCTTGTGCAGGACGCCACTGCGGGCGGCATAGCCACGGACCAGCGGGTGGTCGATCACCCTGCCTGGCCCGTACTCAGGAATGCCGTGGAGGAGATCCGCCCCTGGCAGTCGAAGGACGGTTCCATCGACTTCGAGGCCGAGGGTGCGCCGTCCCCCGAGGCCGCCCGGTCGATGCTCGACCGCGTGATCGCGGCGGTGGAGGAGCTCTCCCCGCTGCTGCCGCACGACGCCGCGTACCACCGCGCCCTCGCCGTGGACCTGCGCCGCTGGGCCGCGGACGGCTTCGGTGTGCCGGACTTCCTCGACTCACTGCTCGCCTTCCAGCCGGCCAGGGACCGCGCCGACGGGCTGCAGCACCTGGTTGTTTTCGCGATGTACACGCAGAACGGCAACCCGGACCGCAACCTCGAAGCGGTCGTGCTGCGGATGGTCTGGCCCGAGTGGCTGGCCGAGCTCGAAGCGACCCGCTACGACAACCCGCTGTTCTGCGGCATCACCTTCGAGGACTTCACCTCGGGTTACGACACCAACTCCGCCGTGCTCTTCCCGGAGACCATCGCCGTGCGCGAGGCCCCCGAGCGCTTCAGCTGGGGCGGCATCTTCTGCGACCGCGAGGCGGCCCGCTTCCGCCGGGTCACCGAGGCCTCGGTCGAGCTGCTCGGCGTCGAGCTGCCCGGCGACATCCGCGACATGGTGGCCGACCAGCAGCGCTGCGAGCAGGCCTTCGTGCTCTGGGACATGGTCCACGACCGGACGCACAGCCATGGCGACCTGCCCTTCGACCCCTTCATGATCAAGCAGCGCCAGCCGTTCTGGATGTACGGCCTCGAAGAGCTCCGCTGCGACCTCACCGCCTTCAAGGAGGCCGTGAAGCTGGAGGCCGACGGCTTCGCCCAGGGCCGTGACGTGCAGTACGCCGTGCTGTTCGACCGGATGTTCCGCTTCCCCGTCACCGGCGAGCGCGTCCGCAACTACGACGGCCTCGGCGGCCAGCTGCTCTTCGCGTACCTCCACAAGCACGACGTGGTCCGCTGGACCGACAACACGCTGAAGATCGACTGGGACCGGGCCCCGCAGATCACCAACCAGCTCTGCGCCGAGATCGAGAAGCTCTACCGTGACGGCATCGACCGTCCCAAGCTCGTCCACTGGTTCGCCGCGTACGACCTGGTCTCGACCTACCTCGCCCCGCACCCGGGCTCCCGCTGGGCCAAGGGCCCGGACGCCCTGGACCTGTCGCAGCCGCCGCGTAAGCTCGTCGACGACGTGCTTCCGGACGAGTTTCCCCTGAGCATGTTCTATGAGGCGCTGTCCAAGAAACTGAAGAACGTGATCGCCTCGACCAAGGGGATCACCGCCGCGGGTGCCGAGCAGGCAGCCGCGTGAGCGCCCGGTCCGAGGAGGCGGTGGCCATGAACGCAAACGGCAGGGGCAATGGGAGCGGTGCTCTCGAAGGTGCCGTGGTCGCGGTGGCCGGGGCCGCGGGCCCGGCCGGCCGGGCCACACTGATGAGGCTCGCCGAGGCCGGTGCGACGGTCGTCGCCTCCGACGCGGACGCCGCCCGTCTGGCCGAGGCGGTCGACGCCGCGCGCTACGCCCACGGCGGCGCCACCGTGACCGGTGACACGGTCGATCTGCTGGACCTCGACGCCGCCCGTGAATGGGCGGACAGGACCGAGAAGGAATTCGGCCGGATCGACGGCCTGGTCCACCTCGTCGGCGGCTGGCGCGGCAGCGCGAGCTTCGCCGAGACCGACCTCGCCGACTGGAACCTGCTGGAGAAGCTGCTGATCCGTACGGTCCAGCACACCTCGCTGGCCTTCCAGGAGGGGCTGCAGCGCAGCGACCGGGGGCGCTATGTGCTGATCAGCGCGGCCGGGGCGAGCAAGCCCACCGCCGGAAACGCGGCCTACGCCGCGTCGAAGGCGGCGGCGGAGGCCTGGACGCTCGCGCTGGCGGACGCGTTCCGCAAGGCGGGGGGCGACGAAGGGCCGAGGACGGCGGCTGCGATCCTGGTCGTCAAGGCACTGGTGCACGACGCGATGCGCGCCGAGCGCCCGAATGCGAAATTCGCGGGCTTCACCGACGTCAAGGAACTGGCCGATGCCATCGCCGGCGTCTGGGACCGGCCCGCCCCGGAAGTGAACGGAAAGCGCCTGTGGCTGACCCCGCAACCGTAAGGACCGACGCGCGGCGCCGCCACGACCCGCAGCTCCGCGGCTTCGCCAGCGACAACTACGCGGGCACGCACCCGGAGATCCTCGCGGCACTCGCCCTCGCCAACGGCGGTCACCAGATCGCCTACGGCGAGGACGAGTACACCGAGCACCTCCAGCGCGTCATGCACAGTCACTTCGGCCCCACCGCCGAAGCCTTCCCGGTGTTCAACGGAACCGGCGCCAACGTCGTCTCCCTCCAGGCGATGACCGACCGCTGGGGTGCCGTGATCTGTGCCGAGTCGGCCCACATCAACGTGGACGAGGGCGGCGCCCCGGAGCGGGTGGGCGGCCTCAAGCTGCTCACCGTGCCCACCCCGGACGGCAAGCTCACCCCCGAGCTCATCGACCGGCAGGCGTACGGCTGGGACGACGAGCACCGGGCCATGCCGCAGGTCGTCTCGATCACCCAGAACACCGAGCTGGGCACCGTCTACACCCCCGACGAGATCCGCGCCATCTGCGAGCACGCCCACGGACACGGGATGAAGGTCCATCTGGACGGGGCCCGGATAGCCAACGCCGCGGCGTCGCTGGACGTACCGATGCGTACGTTCACCAACACCGTCGGCGTCGATGTCCTGTCCTTCGGCGGCACGAAGAACGGAGCGATCTTCGGCGAGGCCGTGGTCGTCCTGAACCCGGACGCCGTCCGCGCCATGAAGCATCTGCGCAAGCTGTCGATGCAGCTCGCGTCGAAGATGCGTTTCGTCTCCGTACAGCTGGAGGCGCTGCTCGCCGGAGATCTCTGGCTGCGCAACGCCCGCCATGCCAACGCGATGGCCCAGCGGCTCGCCGAGGGCGTGCGCGCGGTGGACGGCGTGGAGATCCTCCACCCCGTCCAGGCCAATGCCGTCTTCGCCCGGTTGCCGCACGAGGTGAGCGAGCGGCTGCAGAAGCGCTTCCGCTTCTACTTCTGGGACGAGGCGGCCGGTGATGTGCGCTGGATGTGCGCCTTCGACACGACGGAGGACGACGTCGACGCGTTCGTCCTCGCGCTGAAGGAAGAGATGGCGAAGTAATCAGAACTGAATAGATATGCGGTCGACCGGAAAGTCATTGACATCGGGTCGGCCGCATACCTACGCTCGGCGACCATGGAGCTGATCCAGCAGGTCCCGGAGCTTTCCGCCTACCTCGTCGCCGACGAGGCCATCGACCACGAGCATCCGTTGGTGCGGGAGACCGTCGCCGAACTCCGGGAAGACGCTGCCGACGCATATGCATACGCGGCCGCCGCCTATGTCCTCGTACGCGACACCATCGCGCACTCCGCCGATTCCGGCGACATGCGCGTCGCCTGGCGCGCCTCCGACGTCCTCGCGACACGCAACGGCATCTGTCATGCCAAGTCCCATGCCCTGGCCGCCCTGCTGCGCGCGGCGGGCATTCCGACCGCCCTCTGCTACCAGGCGCTCGCCGCCGACGACGGGGGCCCCGGTCCCGTGCACGGGCTGATCGCGGTCCGGCTGCCCGGCCGTGACCGCTGGGACCGCCAGGACCCCCGCGGCAACAAGCCGGGCGTCGACGCGCGATTCTCGCTCGACGAGGAGCGGCTGGCGTGGCCCGTCCGCCCGGAACTCGGCGAAGTGGACTACCCGGTCCTCCACGCGGCTCCGCACCCGGCGGTGCTGCGCGGTCTGAGGTCCGCCGAGAACCGCCCGCAGCTGTGGCGCACCCTTCCCACGGCGCTCTGAGCGGGCAGAGCGCACCCCGGGGCGCGGATGTGCGTCCGGCGCCCGGAGTGACGTTTCGGCCGCGTCAGCTCTTCTCCCGCACCTCGGCGGGGGTCGGGGCCGTGCCGCCGAGGTGGGCGGGCACCCACCAGGTGTCGCTCGCGTCCTTCGGGCGCACGGGATAGGCGCGCTGGGCCGCCTCCAGGAGCTCCTGGACCCGCTCCCGCAGCCGCCGGGTGATCGCGCCCGCGTACTGATCGGTGGGCGCCTCCACCGGCTCGCCGACCCGGATCGTCACCGGCACGTGGTTGCGCTTGAAATTGCGCGGCCGGCCCTTGGTCCACAGCCGCTGCGTCCCCCACAGCGCCATCGGGATCAGCGGTACTCCGGCCTCCTGGGCGAGCCGGGCGGCGCCCGACTTGAAGCTCTTCAGCGTGAACGACTCCGAGATGGTGGCCTCGGGGAACACGCCGACGATCTCGCCCGAGCGCAACGAGGCGAGCGCGTGCGCGTACGCCTCCTCACCCTGTTTGCGGTCGACGGGGATGTGCTTCATGCCGCGCATCAGCGGTCCCGAGACCTTGTGGCGGAAGACCGACTCCTTGGCCATGAAGCGGACCAGCCGCTTCTGCGGCAGGGCCGCGAGCCCGGTGAAGATGAAGTCCAGATAGCTGATGTGATTGCTCACCAGTACCGCGCCACCGGTCTTCGGGATGTGCTCGGAACCCTGGGTGTCGATCTTCAGGTCAAGCGCCTTGAAAAACGTACGAGCGGCGCCGATGACCGGCCGATAGACGAGTTCTGCCATCTGGGGAAGACCCTTCTTCAGCGCCTGAGGAGGGTTCTCCCGGCGGAAGTTACGCAGCCGTAGGTTTGCGGCATTGCGCCGATCGTGCCCCATGCGCGACGCGGTGGCCAGTCTCCGAGGGCTCGGGGCGCGAGATTCTCGTCACGTGGAACATCCGGGAATGTCTCGCGGGCCGGTGGCGCTGACCTCTTGCGATGAGCTCTGACAGGAGGACGAGGGTGGACGGGCAGACTCGTGGGGGATCGCTGGACGCGGCCGGGCTCGGTGCCGAACTGGGGGAGCGGGCAACGCTCGTGCAGTTCTCCACCGCGTTCTGCCAGCCCTGCCGGGCGACCCGGCGCACGCTCGGCGAGGTGGCGCGCATGGTGGACGGCGTGGCCCATGTGGAGATCGACGCCGAGACGCATCTCACGCTCGTACGGGAGCTGGGGATCAGCCGGACGCCGACCGTGCTGGTCCTCGATGCGGCCGGCCGCATCGTCCGCCGGGCGGTCGGGCAGCCACGCACCGTCGACGTGGTCGCCGCGCTGGGGCAGGCGATGTGACGGACCGTGACGCATCTCCCACATTGCGGAACACCCTTGACTGCACCCACCACGCATCGTCAGTCTGACGCTATGCCGCCGGAACTCCTTCTCTACGGCCGGGTCCACGTGGATCTCGCCCGCCATGCGAGTGCGCGCTGTCCGGGTGCCTGAGCAACCACGGCCCCGTACGCCTCTTCCGCAGAAGGACATCTCCATGACGGCTTCGCCCGAGCTCGGCACCACACGTCAGGCTTCCCCCGAACTCCTCCGCTCCGTCTTCCGGCAGCACGCCGCCGGAGTGGCCGTGATCACCGCCGCGGGTGACCGGCCGGTCGGCTTCACCGCCACCTCGCTCAACTCCGTCGCCGCCGAGCCGCCGCTGCTCTCCTTCGGGGTCGGCACCTCGTCCTCCAGCTGGCCGGTCCTGGCCGAGGCCGAGCACGTCGGCGTCCATGTACTCGGCGAGCACCAGCAGGAGCTGGCCGCCACTTTCGCCCGCAGCGGTGCCGACCGGTTCGGCCCGTCCACCTATTGGCGCAGCGGGCCCGAAGGAGTGCCGGTACTCGACGGCGTACTCGCGTGGCTGGTCTGCCGGGTGGTCGCCCGTGTCCCGGCGGGGGACCATCGGATCGTCATCGCGCAGGCCGTGGTCGGCGACCCGGCCGGAGGCGGCCGTCCGCTGCTCTATCACCAGGGCCGTTTCAACGCTCTGCGAGACTGATCCCGCCCAGACGGCACATGGGTGCCGCACGTTGGACAGATCACAGTTCCGAGCGCTTGCCCATGGGTGGGCCGCTGGGTGTACTGGCTAGTAATATTTCCGGTCGGGGCGTCGGTCGCCCCGACCGGAATCCGCCCCATCAGGCGCCTATGCTGCGTG
This sequence comes from Streptomyces sp. NPDC048295, assembly GCF_040652135.1. NCBI lineage: Bacteria > Bacillati > Actinomycetota > Actinomycetes > Kitasatosporales > Streptomycetaceae > Streptomyces > Streptomyces sp. NPDC048295. The sequence goes on along the minus strand of NZ_JBEZLL010000029.1, from coordinate 352 downwards.
CAACAAGGCAGCCCCGGAAATGACGATGCAGTAGGAGAGCCGGCGTGAGCTTGAGGATCGTTGTCTGTGTGAAGTACGTGCCCGACGCCACCGGCGACCGGCATTTCGCCGATGACCTGACGGTGGACCGGGACGATGTGGATGGTCTGCTGTCGGAGCTGGACGAGTACGCGGTGGAGCAGGCGCTGCAGATCGCGGGCGAGGCGGACGAGGCGGAGGTCACTGTGCTGACGGTGGGTCCGGAGGATGCCAGGGACGCGTTGCGCAAGGCGTTGTCGATGGGTGCGGACAAGGCGGTTCATGTCGAGGACGAGGGTCTGCACGGCAGTGATGTGATGGGGACGTCGTTGGT
>NZ_JBEZLL010000028.1:0-132277 GCF_040652135.1 Streptomyces sp. NPDC048295 | reverse complement strand
ACGCCACCCCCGCAACTACCTGGCCTTCCTCGGACTCGCCGCCGCACTCTGCTGCTACAAACGACTCGTCCGACTCACCACATAGGACACGGTCTTAGGTGTTCCAGGCCCAGAAGGAGTGCGTTCCGGTCGTCGGCGAGGTGACCGGCGAGGCCACGGAGCAGGGGGTGTCCGAAGACGGTCCGGCTGTGGTTCGTGTGGGCAACGGTGGAGGTGGGGTCGAAGAAGCGTTGCTCGGTCAGGGGGTCACGGCTCTCGAGAAGGAGGTCCGGCGACACCGACGATTCGGTGGGGTTCTGCCCGGGCCGGAGCCGTGTGGGGCACCCCCGCAAAAACCCGTTGGCGAACCACGGCGACCGCTGATACCTTTCCGGAGGCCGTGCGAGAGAACGAGGAGGTGGTACCCGTGAACGCAGTATCGACATGGGTGCTCCCCTCCGGGGTCACGGTCGGACGATAGGTAGTCCGGGAGCGCCGTTCAAGAGCACTCCCGAAAGGCACGACCATGCAATTCACTTCTGAGCAGCGCCTCGACGACGGCGTCCTCGAACGCGAATTCACCCTCGGCGAGATCCCCGGAACCCTGTGGACGCCTGAATCCGCCGCACCTGCCCCGCTGATCCTGATGGCCCACAACAACGGCCTGCCCAAGGGGGAAGCGCGGCTGGTGGCCCGGGCCCGGCATTCCGCGGCGAACGGCTACGCGGTGGCGTCCATCGACGCCCCCGGGTGCGGTGACCGGCCCCGCTCCGCCGCCGATGAGCAAGCCCGCGCCGACCTCCGTCGGGCGATGCAGGCCGGTGAGCCGGTCGATGAGATCTTCGAGTCCTTCATCGGCCCGCTGGTCGAAAACGCGGTCCCGGAATGGCGGACCGCCCTGGACGCCCTTCTTTCGCTGCCCGAGATCGGTGGCCCGGTCGGGTACTCGGGGTGGACCGCCGTCGGCATTCGGCTGGCGGCGATCGAGCCCCGCATCGCGGCCGCCGGCTTCTTCGCCGGGGTTACGTGCCCCGCGCCCAGCGCGAGGAGGCCCTGCAGGTCACCATTCCGCTGCTGTTCCTGCTGCAGTGGGACGACGAGGGGAACCCCCGGCAGCGGGCGCTGGACCTGTTCGACGCCTTCGGAACCAAGGAGAAGACGTTGCACGCCAATCTGGGCGGGCACACCGGCACCCCGTGGTTCGAGGTGGAGGACGGCGACCGGTTCTTCGGCCGGCACCTGAAGTGAGACCGGGCCGCCGGGCCGACAGCAGACGCTAGGCGGTGTCGGCCAGGCCACCGCCATTGAGGACAGGTCCCGGCCGTCCTCGATGGCGGTGACCGGCAATTGCACGAACGTCCCGATCGCGGCGGTACCAGCCATCGGCGGTACCGGCCGGTCGGGGCGGCGCTCGGCCACCAGCGCCTCCATCAACTGTGCCCACACCACGCGGCACCACGCCCGTACCTTTCGTATCGCCGGGCAGGCGATCGACTCGACGACCGGCGCCCGGGCCAACCCCGGCCCGGACCGGGGTTGGCGGCCGGCAGCTGACCGTCTGCGAACCGAGCGCGGCATGCAGTACCCCGCCAAATTCCACACCGAATGCCGGTCACAGGCCGTAGTGCCTACTACGCAGTGCTGCTTGGGGTCTCGTCGCAGCTTCCCGAGGGGAGAGCGCAGAAGAACGCAGTCGAGGTGATCCGTTCAGCTCGGCACACTCGCCCGATGAGTCACAGCACACCGCCGGGCAGCTGGGACGGGTCCGGTACCGCTTCCGCACGAAGCACTTCGAAGCTGCGTTCCTGCCGGACGCGGACGAGGGCCTGGAGTCCGTGGATGACGTCGACGTACTCGTGGACCTCAAGGACCGACCCGCCCCCGTCTACGGGTGGTAGATCTCCTCCATGGACGTGATCTCGCTCCGGTCGTTGACGCGGGAGTAGAAGTGCGGGCTGTTGGTGAGCTTGTGGCTCACCAACCACTTCGGGGCGACCGACTTCACGGTTGTGGTGTTGATATCAGTGAAGACCTTGACAGAGGCGCCTGAGGCGAAGACGAACGACCGGGCCGCCCCAATCGGGGTGTAGACGACGTCTTCGTCGTTCTTCGTGTTCACGCTGCACGTCTCCGGGGTGACGCGTACGACGGTGCTGCCCTGGACGTTCTTGGCGGATTCCAGCTCGAAGAAGTGCTTGTACCCGGCGGGCAGGTGGCACGGCTGCCATGCCGTGGCCCCCATGGTCCTGGCCTGGGCGTTGGCGTCGGTGGGCACGCCCGGACCACGGGGGGTCGAGCGTCCGGCGTCGGCGGATCCGTCTGGTGTACTCCCCTGACTCGTAGCGACCGAGGGAGTGGCTGGACCGGCCGTGATGGACAGGGCCTTGGCGCTTGCCACCACATTCGGGCTGGCGGCGGAGGACCCGCATGTGGCGGCGAGGAACGCGGCGGAGGAGGTGAGGGCGACGACGGCGGAGACGTAACGGTGGTTCATGAACATCCTCTGTGACGAAGACTGACTGACACCAGGGGAGATACCGGACCACAGGTGAGGGTTTCACCGAACGCCGAATGTGACTGTTCAGTGACAAATCGTAACTCCTCGAAGGTGGTCAGCCGGCCCGGCACTACTGGTCCAGGACGCCCGGTAGCCCACCCTGAAGCGGAGGCTGCCGATCCTTGCCTCGGCGAACGTCGCAGCCAACGGGCGCCCCTCCCCCGTGGCCCACACAGTCCCCGAGACCTGGTTCCTGCCCCTGCACGCCTGACGCCCTCAAGGCCGCCACTACGGCACCGCCCCATCGGGCAGGACTTTCGTCTTCCCCTTCTCATCTCCGAAGGGGCCGGATTCATGAGGCATCGGAACCTTCTCCGGAGTGGGCGCGGTGCTCGTGGTGCCGGTCGAGTTCTTCACCGACGGCGGCCACGGCCTCAGCCGAGGGCTGGCCGCCGTCAGGTGACCGGCCGGGCGGCCTCCCACGACGGGCCCGCCCGGCCGGTCAGAGCTTTCCTGTCGGCGCGCTCACTCGTGCGCGTGTCCAGGACCGTGGTGAAATCCGGCACGTCGTACCGCCGCCTCGACACCCTCCGAGTGCATGCCCCTCCGCCCTTGTCCCCCTCCGTCCTCCGAATGGTGGAGGTGGGTCTCACACGGTGGCGATGCCCGGGTCACTCACACCGGCTTGACCGTTCTCGACGTGCCCGGCGAGGCGCCGCAGGTACCCGGCGTTGCCCTCGACGACGACTGTCAGGTCGTACCAGCGCTTGGTGGCACGCAGGTCGATGCCCTGCTCGACGGTGGCACCTGCGCGGACCGTGTAGGTCTGACGCTCGCCGCCGTACGCGTTGGTCACGGTGAGGTGTGCGTCGGCGGCCGACGGGTTGGTCAGGGTGAGCTTCAGGTTGCCGGCATCGTGGCGTGCCGTCACCTCCGGTTCGGCGGCTTTGTTGTTGCCCTTGAAGGTGCGCAGGAAGCCGTTCGGGCCATGGGCCGTGAGGTCGTAACTTCCTCCGGAATAGACCGAGTTCCAGCTGTCGGAAACGGGCTTCCCGGCTGCCGCCGTGTACGTCCACGGGCCGTCTGTGCGCTTCTGCGAGCGCACCTGGAAGGCACCACCCGCCTGGTCCCCTGCGCTGAACGTCAGCTTGTACTTGCCGGTCGCGAGGTCTGCGGCCCCGTCGACGTAGGGAGCGTAGGAGAGCGGGCGGCTCGGCCGCGCCCCGGCCTCCTGCCGGGGCAGGGTGCCCTGGGCGGGTGGCCTCGGTACGTAGCTGTTGTGGCGGTCACGGTCCGGCGGAGCGTAGCCCGCGGTGTCCGGCAGGTCAGCCGGGTCCGTAACCCTGAGGGAGAAGTCGAAGGCGGATGTGAGGTCACCGCAGATGGCGCGCCGCCATGGCGAGATATTGGCCTCCTTCACTCCGAACCGGTTCTCCATGAAGCGCAGGATCGAGGTGTGGTCGAAGGTCTCGGAACAGACGTAGCCGCCGGTGGACCATGGCGAGACGACGATCATCGGGACACGCTGTCCGAGGCCGTAAGGACCTGCGGCGTATCCGATACCGCCCTTGTAGTGGTCGAGCGTGGTGTCGACGGTGGACAGACCTTGGCCGGCGGAGGCCGGCGGGTAGGGCGGCACGATGTGGTCGAAGTAACCGTCGTTCTCGTCGTATGTGATGAACAGGGCGGTCCTGCTCCATACATCGGGGTTCGAAGTGAGCGCGTCAAGGACGTGTGCGATGTACCAAGCACCGTAGTTGGCAGGCCAGTTGGGGTGCTCCGAGAACGCCTCGGGGGCCGCGATCCAGGAGATCTGCGGGAGCCTTCCGGCCTTGACGTCGGCTTTGAGGATGTCGAAGTATCCGTCTCCCGCCTTGGCGTTCGTGCCGGTGCGGGCTTTTTCGTACAGGGGGTCGCCGGGCTTGGCATTGCGGTAGTTGTTGAAGTACAGCAGGGAGTTGTCCCCGTAGTTGCCCCGGTATGCGTCGTTGATCCAGCCCCAGCCTCCGGCCGCATCGAGACCGTCACCGATGTCCTGGTACACCTTCCAGGAGATGCCTGCCTTCTCAAGACGTTCGGCGTACGTCGTCCACCCGTAGCCCGCCTCCTGGTTGCCGAGGACCGGGCCGCCGCCGGTGCCGTCGTTACCGACGTGTCCGGAGAGCATGTAGTAGCGGTTCGGGTCGGTCGCACCCATGAACGAGCAGTGGTAGTCGTCGCAGATGGTGAATTTGTCGGCGAGGGCGTAGTGGAACGGGATGTCGTCCCGCGTCAGGTACGCCATGGTGCCGGTGCCTTTGGCGGGGATCCAGTTGTCGTACTTGCCGTTGTTGAACGCGCTGTGGCCGCCGGCCCAGTCGTGGTCAAGGCCTGCGATGAACTGCATGCCCAGGTCGTCGGCGTCCGGGTGGTAGGGCAGGGTTTCCTTGCCGCCACTCGTCTGGTGCCATACCGGCTTTCCGCTGGGCAGTGTCACAGGGCGGGGGTCTCCGAAGCCCCGGACACCCTTCATCGACCCGAAGTAATGATCGAAGGAACGATTCTCCTGCATGAGGACGACGATGTGTTCGATGTCCTGGACAGTTCCGCTGCGGCGCGCTGCGGGAATGGCTGCGGCACGGTCGATGGAGCCGGACAGGGCGGCGAACCCAGTGGTGGCTCCGGCGATTTGAAGGAAGCGACGCCGATTGATTTCGGTCATGGCTGTGGGGATCCTCCTGTTGCTTCGGTGATGTCCGTCCACGAAGAGGGGCAGACGGAGTATTCAAGAGGACCCGGGCATGAGGAAAGTGGGCTGAGGTGACGGTCCCGCAAAATGTGGGCGGATGGTGTGCGGGCCGCAAGTGCGTCGCCGCACCTCATGCCACAAATCCCGTTCCACTGGCCCCGGATCGGCCTCCGCTCGGCAGGCCCAGGCGTCGCACGCCATCAGAGTCTGCTCCTGTGCCGGTGAGTGTCGGTTGATGGTCCGCTCGACCTTGTTGCGGCGACGGCTGCGCTCACGGTCGAAGCCCGTGGTCTACCGCCTCTGCAGCCCCGGCGTCTGCGATCGGCGCGTTGGTCCCGCCGGGGCCCGCATCCCCGGCACACGGGGCTCTGCCGCCACGTTCGGAGCGTGGGAGGAACCCCGATGGCGGTGAAGTCGACGTTTACGACCTCGGGTTCCGGCAGCGCTGGGGTACTTGCCGGGGCAGCATCGGGTTCTCCCGAAGCGGCCGAGGTCACGCATGATGGCCAGCGCCGCCTCCACGGTCGCGTCGCCGCGAGGTCGTGTTCCGGCAAGCCGGGCCCTCTCGCGGGAGAGGATCATGTAGGCGGCAAACGCATCCACCGAGGGCAGCAAGGGCTCGGGGGCAGCATCGATGCGACGCTGGCGGCGGGCCGAGCCGCGAGCCGCTCGTCCTGATCCATGGCCGTGGCCATGGCCACGGCCACGGCCACGGCCATTCCGTGACCGGTGAAGAAGGTTTCCAGCGTACGGGCGAGGGAGTCCATCGAGCGTCCGGAACGACGAGAGCGTTCGAGCAGAGTCTGCGGGCGGTTGAGCTGCTCGTACAGGGGAAGTCGGCCCAGGGCGTTGATCACCGTGCGGGCGCGGCTGACGCACTACTTGGCTGCGAGGTCAGCAGCGAAGACCCGCAGCCGGCCCGGATGATCTCCGAGTTCGGCGATCAGATTCTCGACCCGGATGAAAGGCCGGTCGGGGTGACGCTGCCAGCAGGCTGAGCACAGGCCCAGCCCGGCACGCCGCCATACGCGGCCGCACTCGCGGCAGGTCCGGGGCGGCTGTTCGGCCTGGCGGGGACGCGAGCAATGCCCGCACCAGCCGGCACCCTCGCGCAGGTAGCCGGGCCGCTTGCATCGAGGGCAGGGCGCCTTTGCGTTGTGGCGCTCAGTCTTGCGACAAGCAGTTCCGGCACAGGGTTGCTGTCTTGTCTCTCACTGGGTGTGACGGCGGCCGTGGCAAAGTCCAGGTGTGCGGCCAGCCGAGTCCAGGCTGATGGCCACCGGAATTCCAGGTGGACGGCCGTCTGACCAGTGGTGTTCCTGATCACTTCCTCAACTGGAGAAGAACCCTCCGACCATTTGCTGGTGTTTGCACGCATCGGCTACCGGCCGGAGAGGTCCTGTGACGAAGCCTGACACGGAGATCATGGAAATCCTTGAGGCGTACGACCTGACCGGGACGATCTGGTCGGCGGCGACCTTGACGGTGCACGGCCCGAAGACGGTCAACCGTCGCCCGGATCTGCCGCGCGGACCTCATCGTCATCGACGACATCGGCCTGCTGCCCGTCTGCGAGGACGCCGCCTACGAACGCCGGTCCATCGCGGTCACGCGCAACATCCACCCCTCGGGCTTCGACACGATCACGCCCAAGACTCTCGCGGGCGCGAGCACCGACCGCCTCATGCACCACGCTCACCTCGTGACCACCACCGGCGACTCGCACCGCCTCGCCGAGGCCCTCGCAGGGAAGGGAGTCGTCCCTCTTGAACTGACCCCCACCCCAGGAGCACCACCGGCCACACGCCTGGGTTTCTGATGGCCACCAGCCTGGGCCTCCAACGGCCACCCACCTGGGCATCCCAATGACAGGGTGGCCGCAGGCAGTGCACACGCGTGTGCAGGTGATGCACCCGCCGCTGTCCTCCTGGAGAACGCGCCGATGGCAGCGGGGGCAGGCGGCTCCGGCAGCCGCTTCTTTCTGCCGGGCCGTGCAGCGGCAGCAGTACTGCCAGTTGATGATGCCGACCGGGGCTCCACAGCCGATGCAGTCGCCCTGTTTGACGCCCACAGCGTCGCCCGGGTCAGAGCGGCGGCATCGAACAGCCGCGGACGGAGGCCGCTTGAAGCAGATCAGCGACTGGCCGAGGTGGGATGGCGGGACGCTCGACGGGGGTGGTGTCGAATTCGAACCAGCCCGGGCCGGCTGACCCACCCCGCCACGGTGGTCCGTCGCCCGTGACGAGCGACGGACCAGCAATAGGAGACACCCGAATTTCTCCCGTTCAGCCCGCTCGTTCAGCATGCTCGGCCGTCTTCGCCTTCCATTGGTCTGCAGCCATCCGACGGACGACATCGATCCCCACTTCGCCAGGAGCGACGGGTCCTTCAGGTAGGACAACCCGTCTACCTCCACTGGGCACGTCAACGGGAATCCGCAGGTAGGAGCTGTGAATTCGCCGCCACCATCTCCCGCAGCCAAGGCAATCAGACCCGTCCACCGTGCTTCGGGCCTCGATGCGTACCTCCTCATCGTTCACTTCGACCGACAGCACAGCCACGTCCGCGATCGACGGGAACAGTAACTCCTCCAGCCGGAGCACTACTTCTTCCACTGGCCGAACTGTCGACCGCACCGCGCTGGGGACAGATCATTTTCAGGCAGCTCCCGAGGGCCTGCCCGACGAACGTCACTCAGCGTGGCGCCCCACGGAAAGTGAGCCAGGACCCGACTTCGGGAAGCACTCGATTCGTCCCGGAGCGTGCGTGTACTGGTGGCGAGTGCCCTGGGCGCCCTGCTAGAATGCCGACCATCGCGTGAGCCTTCCCGGTGCGGACCTTAATCCGCTGGGGAGGCTTTTTTTGTGCCCTGGTCCAGTGTGCCCCGGCACTGGTGGCCGCGCTTCGACGGTGCTCACTCGCCGAGCGCCCTGCCGCCCATCCGATCCGCGTTGCCGACCCCCAAGAGGAGATCCATGTCATGAACCCTGGAACGAACAGCGCAGCACCCACGAGTACGAGTACTTGGGAGCTCGGTGATCTGACCGTCAACCGCGTCGGGTTCGGTGCGATGCGCCTGACCGGTACTGCGCCCTACGACCGCGGCGTGCCGCGCGACCGCGGGCGGTCGATCGGCGTGCTCCGGCGGGCGGTCGAGCTCGGTGTGAACCACATCGACACCGCCGCGTACTACTTCTCTGCGACACGCTCCGCCAACGAGCTGATCAACCGGGCACTGGCGCCATACCCTGAGGATCTGGTCATCGCCACCAAGGTCTGGCCGGGCCGCGACCTCTCGGGCGCGTGGTGGTGGGCCACGCCGGCACAGTTGCGCGGCCAGGTCGAGGAGAACCTCCGCCAACTCGGCCGCGATCACTTGGACGTGGTGAACCTGCGTCTACCACCGAGTCGGCGGACCGGTTCGATCGGCGAGCACTTCGGCGCATTGGCCGAACTGCGCGATGCCGGGCTGATCCGCCACCTGGGGATCTCCAACGTCACGTCCGAGCAACTGGCCGAGGCCATGGCCATCGCCCCGGTCGTCTGCGTACAGAACGCTTACGGGATCGGTGCGCCGGGCGAGGACCAAGCCCTCCTCCGGCTCTGTGGTGAACTCGGCCTCGCCTTCGTCCCGTTCTTCGCGATCGCCGGATCCGGGCGCGAGGCGGGTCCGACCGCCCGTGACAGCGAGGCGGTGCGCGCCGTCGCCCGCGCGCACGGCGTGTCCGTCGCGCAGGTCCGGCTGGCCTGGACCCTGCAGCAGGGACCGCACGTCCTGGCGATACCGGGCACCGGCGATCCGGACCACCTCGCGCAGAACATGGCGGCCGGCGCACTGCGGCTCTCGGAGGAGGAGATGGCACTCCTCACTGAAGACTAGTTGCCGGATGGCCACGGGCCCCGGCCGGTACATCTGAAGCGACGCGTGCCGGATCCCGGGGCCCTTGTCCCCCCTTCGCCCGGATGCAGCGGCCCGATGCCGCGATCGACTGCGAGTGCACCGGGCCGTTCGCGAAGGCGCGCCACGTCGAGCCGCTCGGTCGCCCCGATCACCAGGCCTCCTTCAGGAAACGACGGGGGCGATCCGGAGCGGACCCGTACAGGAGCAGATGGGCAGCAGGGAGATCTCGGGGCGGGCCGAGACCCGACCCGTACGGGCTCAGTGGCCGAGATGGCCCTGGAAGGCGTGGCCGACCCGACCGAACACCTTGTGCACCGCGTGCAGTGGTGGGACCCACTCCGGTCGTCCGCGCGTTCTCCGGGGGCGCGGGACCACGTCGGCGCCAGTCGGCTGGTGAGCCGTCCGCCGGCCGTCATGCCTGACCACACCGCGGTCACTTCTGCGCAGCGAGGAAGCGCCCGTCCGGTTCGCCGCGGAGGTGTCCCGGGGGGAGCCGTCGGCCGTATGCGAGCAGGAGAAGATCCTGCGCGGCGCCGGAGAGCGGTGTTCCGGTACCGAATGACCAGTCGAGGTCGTCGGCGCGGAGTTCGATGCCACCCAGGTCTGCTCCGAAGAACTTGAGGGTCCTGGCGTCGACGCTCTCCAGGAGGATGCGCACACGGTCCTCGGGGACCCTGCGGTCGAGGCCCAGCGCGACCGAGATGTCCAGGCCGTGGATCACGTCGTGGCCCAAGGCCGCCACGATCCCGCCGACCGGCGGTTTCCAGGGATGGTCCGCGTTGTCACGGAGCAATGCGGCGAGCTCACGCGTCGAATGGGCAGCCGCGTCCTTGCGGGCGCATCGATCGGTCATCCGGTGGAGATTGCCTCGCGATCCGATCAGTTCCCACGCCATCTTGGCCAGCGAGTACCGGAAACCCATCGTCATGTGGGCCGCGACTTCCCGTACCCGCCATCCCGCGCACAGGGTCGGTGCGTCCCACTCCTCGGCCGCCAGACCGTCCAGCATGGCCGCCAGCTCCCGGCGTTCGGCAGCGATCGCGGCTCTGATGTCCGCCGCCGGCCTGCGGTGCGTCGTGTTCCCCATGTCTTCAAGGCTCTCGGCAGGCCCATCATAAGTCCAATAGTTTAGATGTCTCACAACTAGAATGATTACTTATGGACATTCGGCAGCTGAGATACTTCGTCACGGTCGTGGAGGAAGCCAACTTCACTCGCGCCGCTGCCCGGCTGCACCTGGCACAGCCCGGAGTGAGCGCCCAGGTCCGGCAGTTGGAGAAGGAGCTCGGACATCTGCTGCTCGACCGCTCCGGCAGGTCGGTGACCCTGACGGAGGTGGGCAAGGCAGTACTGCCCTACGCGCGGGCCGCGATCAGCGCCGTCGAGGCGGTACGCCAGACCGCCGACGAGTTCACCGGGCTCCTCCGCGGCCAGGTCACCCTCGGCCTCGTCTCGGGGGCGGCCGCAGCAGCCGATGAGTTCGACCTGGCCACCGTTCTGGCCCGCTTCCACGCGGACCACCCCCAGGTGGAGATCGCCCTGACCGAGGACACTTCGGAGTGGATGCTCACCGCGCTGCACCGGGGGGAACTCGACATCGCCGTGATCGGACTCGCGGACGACCAGCCCCCACCGGGCATCTCCTCCCAGGTCCTGATCGACGAGCCCCTGGTCGCAGCCGTGGCCCCGGACGACCCCTCCCTCACGTCCCCGGACCGCACGAGCATTCCGTTGACCGAGCTCCGTGGGCGCCCGCTGATCAGCCTGCCACGTGGCACGGGCATCCGCGGGGTACTCGATCGCGCCTGTGCGCAGGCCGGGTTCCAGCCCCACATCGCCTTCGAGGCGGCCGCCCCGCTGTTCCTTGCACAGCTCGCCGCCCGCGGCCTCGGCGTGGCCGTGGTTCCGGCCCTGTCCGCCGACGCGGCGTCGGCCTTCGGGCTACGGACGCTGGAGATCACCGAGCCGCGGCTACGCGGCCGGGCCGCTCTGACCTGGCGGACAGGCGGCCCCTCCGGCCCTGCGGCCTCCGTCTTCCTGGACCTGCTGCGTACCACTCTCACCGCGCCAGGGACCGACTGACCGGTCAGACCGGACAGCGGGCGACGACAACAGCACACCCGCCTCAAGGCCCTTGCCGACGACGTTCGGTCCTGGCCATGGCCGACCTCGCCTTCGCGGGCCGGGCCGCCCCCGGATGGCGAGCGTCTTCGGGGTGTCCGTCAGCCGCGGTACGGTGCCGCGATTGGTCGACCGGCCGAAGACCTGCAGCCACTCGGCGGCAGTCGTCACACTCCGGGCGCACTTCACGGGGTTGGGGCCAGAACTCGAGAGTCGACGGTGCTTCGTGGCCACGGCCGAGGGATGGCCGACCCCGTGTGTTGTCCTTGAGCGCGTTGGGCCGAGCCTCCGCCTCCACCCTGGGGTGCAGCCCACTCGTCCACCCCAGAGCCGATCCGTTCTCGGATACCTGTGTGCTGGGATAAGCGTGTGCCTACCTCGTTGCCCCGCATCTGGCCCGGCCCGGCCGGCAAGCCGATCCCGCCGGCGGGGACGGCTGATGTCTTCCGCTCCTTTGCCCGTGACCTGGCCACTGATCGTCGCTCCTGGGACGGCGGGACATCCCGCTTCATCGCCGCTCAGTTCGATCAGCTGGCCGCCGAGTGGGACACCACCCGTGCCACGGGCCGGGACGAACCTCTGCGTGATGCCTTGCACCACGGCGGCCCTTTCCCCGAGGGAATTTGTCTGGAACTGGGTTCTGGGACCGGCCTGTTCACCCGGCCGCTCTGCCGTATGTTCCCGTGCGTGATCAGCATGGACCTCTCCGAGGAGATGCTGCGTCAGGCTGCCGCACGCTCACCTGTGCGTGTCCGTGCCGATGCCACGGCCCTTCCGCTGGCCGATGGCCGGGGCTCGGTCGTCGTCGCGATCGACATGCTGTTGTTTCCCGCCGAGACCGCCCGTGCACTGGCCCCTGACGGCGTATTGCTGTGGATCAACCAACTCGGCGAGGACGGGCCGCTGCACCTGCCCGCGTCAGACGTCATCGCTGCCCTGCCTGGAGACTGGCAGGCCGTCGAGGCCGATGCTGGCTGGGGCAGCTGGGCCGTCCTGCGCCGCGCCTGCTGAATGAACCGATCCGGACCGACGGAGGCTCCAGTGACCCTGGACCTGACCCCCGACCAACTGCTGTCCACCACCCGCGCGGCCCGCAAGCGCCTCGACCTGGACCGTCCGGTCCCACGGTCCCTGCTCGAAGAGTGCGTCGATCTGGCCACGCAGGCACCGACGGGGCGCAACCGGCAGCGCCGGCACTTCATCGTCGTCACCGACCCCGACCGGCGCCGCCTCATCGGGGACATCTTCCGCCGAGCGCTGGCAACCGGAGGTGGGCGACCTCCGACCGAGCGGGACCTGCCGCGCATGTTCGCCCACCCCGGTTCCATGGAACGGATCTCGGACGGCCTGCGGCACCTGCACCACAACATCCACCGCGTGCCCGCCTTCGTCATCCCGGCCATCGAAGGCCGCACGGAAGGCGCCTCCGTACTCGACCAGTCCATGACCTGGGGGTCCATCCTTCCGGCGGTGTGGAGCTTCATGCTCGCGGCCCGCGTCCGCAGGTTGGGCACCGTATGGACAACGGCGCAGGGCCCACTGGAAGCGGAACTCGCCGACGTGCTCGGCGTACCCCATGACGAGGTGATGCTCGCCGCCTTCATTCCGCTGGCGTTCACCATCGGTACCGACTTCAAGCCGGCCGGCAGGATTCCTCGGGAGCAGGTCCTGCATTGGGAACAGTGGTAGCGGAGAACCGAGCTCCCCTCGCCTGCGTCAACACGACTGCCGCTCGCGGAACTTCAGCCCCTGCTCCCCGTCTGCCCTCCGCCGCCCACCAGACGGCGGGGAGCAGACATGACCGACGCCGAGCCGAGCGCGAGGTGCTTGTCGGTGTCGAGACGGAAGGCGCCGTACGGGTTGGCGTCCGACCGGAAGCGGCGAGCCGCGGCCCCGCACGACCCGGACACGACCGGCTCCGACGGGGACGACGAGGGGGGCGGGGCCAGCATCTCCCCCGGAGACCGGATTCGTTGCCCAGGGTGAGGTGTCCGGGGCGGTGCGGGCACATGCAATGTGAGAGTTGACTCTCACATTATATGAGAGGACACTCTCACGTTATGGATTCCAGGAATCGGCTGGGCGATATCGAGATCACCGATCCGCAGGCGATGCGGGCATTGGCACATCCAGTGAGACTGGCCATCCTCGACCGCCTTCACCTGCATGGGCCGGCAACGGCCACGCAACTCGCGCCCCACGTGGGAGCAACTCCCTCGGTGACCAGTTGGCATCTGCGGCACCTGGCAGGTTTCGGACTGGTCCGGGATGCCGAGGCCGGACAGGACCGCCGTCAACGGCGGTGGGAGGCGGCGGCACGTGGTTTCCGGTTCGAGGCGCCGGAGGACGAGGAGGGCAGGTCGGCTTCGCGGGCGCTGTCCCGGGAGATGTTTGTGCGCTACGGAGACCTGCCAAGCAGGTGGGTGGCCGAAGTCGAGCCCGGCCTGGACCCGTTGTGGCAGGGGGCTGCCGGTCTGGCCAACACCCGTGTGGTCGTTTCGGCGGAGGAACTCGCGGCGATTCAGGACGGGATCGAGCGGGTGCTGGCCCCCTATGTGACACGCGACCCTGCCGAGCGTCCGGCCGGAAGCCGCGGCGTCCAACTGATGCGTTATGCCCTGCCGGAGCAGGACGAGGAGCAAACGGGCGGAACACTGTGAGCGCCCCGGAGACGGGCGCCCCGATATCTCTGTGGCGTGACCGGCGCTTCCGCCGCTTCTGGGCGGGGCAGTCGATCTCGGAGTTCGGCGACCGGATCACCGAACTGGCACTGCCGCTGATCGCCGTAACAGCGCTGAGCGCTTCGGCCAACCAAGTGGCGTGGCTGACCGCGCTCATCTGGACCCCGAATCTGCTGGCGATCATTCTGGGGGCCTGGGTCGATCGCAGGATCCACAAACGCCGCCTGATGGTCTTCGCTGATCTGGTACGCGGAGCGGTGTTGCTCAGTCTCCCCGTCGCGTACCTGCTCGATGCTGTCAGCCTTGGTCAGCTGTATGCCGTGGCGGTGCTGACCGGCACCGCGGCGGTGCTCTTCAACACCGCCTACCCGCCCTTCTTCGTCAACCTCGTGCCCCGCTCCTCCTACGTCGAGGCCAATAGCAAGCTCAGTGCCAGCCGCTCGGTGTCGCACGTGGTCGGCCCGGCGGTCGGCGGTGGTCTCGTCCAAGCGCTGACCGCACCCGTCGCTGTCGTTGTCGATGCCTTGTCGTATGCGGCGTCCGCCTTTCTGATAGGGCGGATCCCGCTCGGTGAATCACCTTCCGGCGTCGACGAAGCAGCGGTTCCTCCGCTGCTTCGACGTGCCCGGGAGGGGATGGCCTTCGTCGGACGGCACCCGGTGCTGCGTGCCGGGCTCTGCTGCGCCATGACCATCAACTTCTTCACCTTTGTCGCAGGCAGCGGGCTGATGGTCTTGTTCGCCAGCCGCGTCCTGGGGCTGTCCGCCGGAGTCATCGGACTGGCTCTGGGTGCCGGTTCGACCGGCGCCTTCCTCGGCGCCGTCCTCGCCCCGCGGATCTCGCGACGTATCGGTGTGGGGCGCTGCATCGTCGTGGGAGCCGTGCTGTTCCCGGCGCCCATCGCCATCGCAGCCGCCGCGGGAGGCCCGCTCTGGGCCCGCGCGGGAGCGCTGGCCGCGGCGGAGTTCCTCTCCGGGGTTGGCGTCATGCTCTTCGACGTCAACCTCAACTCCCTGCAGACAAGCGTGATCCCTGATGGCATGCGCAGCCGTGTGGCGGGCGCGTTCAGCACCATCAATTACGGCATACGCCCCGTCGGGGCCGTCGTCGGCGGCCTGCTCGCCACCGCCTTCGGCCTACGGGAAACGCTGCTCATCGGCGCCGCCGGCGGAACGCTGTCATTGTTCTGGCTCCTGGCTTCACCGATACCACGCATCCGCTCCCTGGCTCCGGATGATGTGGCCACTCCAAGCGGCGATGACGATCCGGACATCGACAGAACGTCACGGCGGTCCGAGCTGTGACGTTCCGCCGGGTGCGCCCGTCGCACGTGAGCCCTCACCGGCTCGCCCATCGGCATCCACAGCCCCGAGGGGACGGGCAGCCATGTTCTTCGCCGTGCTCGCCGTCGTCGGACAGATCGAGCACGCCCCGCCTCACGAATCAGCCGAGCAACGCGGTTGCTTCGACCTCGACGAGCACATCCGGCTCGAAGAGGTACTCGACACCGATGAGGGAGGCAGGCGGCATGGGAAGCCGGAGCCCGATCTCGTCGGCGACGGCCTCCACACCGGCCATGAAGTCGCCGATCTTCTCCGGGCTCCACCGGGTCACGTAGAACGTCAGGCGCAACACGTCCGCGAACGACGCGCCCGCGCCCGTCAGCCCGACGAAGGTGTTGCGCAGCACCTGGGCGACCTGCCCGGCCAGATCGCCGGGCGCGACCGGAGTCCCGTCGGCCCTGCGTGCGACCTGCCCACTGACGTGAACATGCTTCGTCCCGGTGCCCATGGCCACGTGGTGGTACGGGACCGGCTGCAGCATGCCTTCCGGCGTGAAGTGCTGAACGGTCATGGTTGTTTCCCCTTCAAAGTAGGTATCCGTACGCTACCTAGTAGGAGAAAGACACTTCAACGAGACCAGGTTTCGTCATGGATACCGACGCTGAACTCCGCATCGACCGCCCGCACCGCGAACTGCTCGACCAGATCCTCGACAAGTGGTCGCTCAGCGTTCTCAATGAGCTCTGCGAACGCCCGTGCCGCTTCAACGAACTACGTCGGGCCATCCCCCAGGTCACACAGAAGTCACTGACTGCCACACTTCGACGACTCGAACGAAACGGCGTGATCGAGCGCGAGGTCGTCTCCACCCGCCCGGTGGCGGTCAGTTACCGGATCACACCACTCGGCAAGACCCTTCGGTCTCCGATCGACGCGCTGCTGGCGTGGGCCTCGGAGAGCATGCCCGCCATCGCACGCGCACGCGAGGACTTCGACACACGGGACGACCGATCAGGCCTGTGATCCTTCCCCGCCTCGGCCAGGCGCCAGGATGGAGAAGGAGCTGAGGAAGGGGATGGGACCCGATCCCCGGCGACCACACATGCCGAACGGCACCGGACGACGTAGAGCGGGCCACGCCCGACCACGGCGCGCCCGTACGGCGCGGCCCGGGGCTACGCCCCTGTGTGTCAGCGCCGCGCACGCGGTCCACCGCGCTCTCCCCCGCCGCTCCCAGTCCCCCGGCGGCACCCGGGTCACACCGGACAGCCGGCGCCCAGCGCAAGGCCCGTCGCGCGTACGAGAACCGCGTCAGCGGCCTCCCCGCGGCCGCAGCCGGGCCGTGCTCGTTCTCACGGGTACTACTGTTCCCCCGCTCCTCGGGGCCGGTCCCGGTGTGCGCGCCCCGGAGACACCGGCACCGCCCGCGTCTCCGGGTACCGCTGCCAGGACTACGCCTCGCAGGTCGGATCGTGCGCGGGGAGCCGCCCTGTGCGCAGGTAGGCGTTGACGCGCTCGTCGACGCAGGAGTTGCCGTATTCGCCGTACAGACCGTGCTGGCGGGCGCCCTCCACGGTGAGCAGCCGGGAGTCCGGCCATTGCTCGCGCATGGCCTTGGCGCCGGCGTAGAGGGTGCGGGGGTCACCGGTGGCGTTGACCAGCAGGGCAGGGACGTCGTTGTCGAGCACTGTCGGCGCCTCGGCGGGGCGGTCCCAGAACTCGCAGGGGGTGATGTTGTTGGCCAGCGGCCCGGCGAGGGGGGACCGCTCGCGGGACTCCTCGACCGCGCGCCAGTAGCTGCCGACGCCGCGCCGCTCGGCCACGTCGCCGCAGATGATCGCGGTCATCTGGCTGGAGGAGGCAGAGCCTGTTCCGGTCAGCAGGAACTCCAGCTGACCGGCGAGTGCTTCGGACGGCTCGACCGGCTCCCGGTCCGCAGCGCGTGCCAGGAGACGTACGGTCCCGGCCAGGTCGGCGCGCCGCTCGTCGAGGTCGCTGCCGAGGCCGCCGATGAAGACGGAGGGGAGCACGTGCTCGTCCAGCAGGTACGCCTCGCCGATCCGCAGCGGCTTCTGCGCAGCGGCGTCGAGGATGCGTTCCACCGTCGCCAGGACCTCGCGGCGCGTGCTGCCCAGCCCGTAGGTGCCGTGCCGCGCCGCGGCCCACGACGCCCACGCGCGCAGGGCTGCCTCGTTGGCCGCCTCGGCACCTCGCAGCAGGGTCTGGCTGTAGTACTCCGGGGAGTTGACGCCGTCGAGCACCATGCGGTCGGTGCGGCCGGGGAAGAGCTGGGTGTAGACCTCGCCGAGGTAACTGCCGTAGGAGTAGCCGAGGTAGGAGAGGGCGTGCTCGCCGAGGGCGGCGCGGATGACGTCCATGTCACGGGCGGTGTTGCGGGTGGTGACGTACGGCAGCACGTCACCGTGGGTGCGTTCGCAGCGCCCGGCCAGCTCGCGCGCGACGGCAATCTCCTGGCGGTACGCCGCCCGGTCGGATCCCGCGGAGCGGACGAGGGCGGATCCGAGGCCCCAGCCGCAGTCCAGCGCGGTGCTCCGGCCGACGAAGCGCGGGTCCATGCCGATCAGGTCGTAGCGGTCGGCGACCTCGCCCATCACTTCCGACTTGGTCAGTGGCATGTGGAGGCCGGGGCCGGCCGGTCCCCCGTCGTTGAGCAGCAACGGGCCGACGCGGTGGGCGGTGTCGGTGGCCTTCAGGCGGGATATGGCGATGGTGATGGTGCGACCGCCGGGGTCGGCGTAGTCGAGCGGCACGGTGATGTCGGCGCAGTCGGCGCCGGCGGCGTCCAGCGAATGGCCGAGCTCGTCGTCGGCGCCGAGGGCGCAGTCGTGCCAGTCGACATGCTGGTTGTGGAAGCGGGCCAACCGGTCCGGGTCCGTGGTGGCGGCGGTGGCGGTGGTCGTCGCGGTGACGGCGAGCACCGCCGCGCACGCCGCGAAGGCCTTGACGTGTCGGGAAGTTGACATGCCCGCACGCTAGGGCGGCGGACGCCCCGGCACACTCCGGGAAGGCCCCGAAACCGGGTGGGGTTGTCCCCCGTAAATCCTCAGCTCACACGGGGTGCCCACGACACCCCGGCCAATCCCGCCCCAGGGCAACACCCCTCGCGCGTACGAGAACCGTTCCTCGACGGCCGGCCTCGGGCCCGGCCTGATGGACGCATGCCTCCCGTCGCGACGTCACGCCTGTCGGCCCCAGCCGTTCCGCAGGTGGACCGTCCGTGCCTCGCGCCGCGTCAAGGTGCCGGGGAGGAAGTCCCGCGGAGCAGCGCGGGGTTGACGCACAGTCCGGCGCGGCTGCTCCTGGATCCCTCAGCCTCCGGTAGTTCCCCGACATTGCCGGGTGACATTAGTGTGTGGCACACAGTATTGTGTCCTGCGTGGGCACCGATGAACTGATCCTCAGCCAGGCCCAGGAGCTACGCCGCGGCACGGTCGTCCTGGCCTGTCTGGCACTCCTGGAGGAGCCGCAGTACGGCTACGCGCTCCTGGAAACGCTCGGCGACGCCGGGATTGCCGTCGACGGCAACACCCTCTATCCGCTGCTGCGCCGCCTGGAGAAACAGGGGCTGCTCAGCAGCGAGTGGAACACCGACGAGTCCAGACCGCGCAAGTTCTACCGGGTAAGTCCCGAGGGCGCCCTGGTCCGCACCGGACTGCTGCGCGAATGGCAGGAACTCGGCGCCTCGATATCACGACTGACCAAGGGGGACCGTTGAGCAAGTTGCATGCGTCCGGCACCGGCACGCTGACCGACCGCTACGTGGTGGAGGTCGTCCGGCACATCCCGGCCGACCAGCGCGGCGACGTGGCCGACGAACTGCGCGCCACCATCGCCGACACCGTCGAGGCCCGCGGCCCGGCCGCTCCGGAGACCGCCGAGCGCGAGGTGCTCACCGAGATGGGCGACCCGATCCGGCTCGCCGCCCGGTACGCGGACCGGCCGCTCGCACTGATCGGGCCCGACCTCTACCCGACGTACGCACGACTCCTCACGGTCCTGCTGTCCACCGTGCTGCCGGTGGTCACCGCCCTGAGCGCGGCACTCGACATCCTGGACGGCCAAGGGGTCGGCGAGGTGATCGGCGGGGCCGTCGGGGCGGTGCTCACCGTCGGCGCCCAGATGATCGCCTGGCTCACCGTGGTGTTCGCCCTGATCGAGCGGTCCGGCAAGCGGCCCGGCCCCGCCGGCGGAACCTGGACGCCTGACGCACTGCCCGACCGCGGCGCGCCGAAGGAGCGCAGCGCGGCGGTCTACGTCCGGGTGGCCTGGCACGCATTGCTGATCGCCCTGATCGTCTGGCAGCACACCGCGCAGCCGTACCGGACCGACGGCGGCACACACCTCGATGTCCTCGACCCGGGCCTGTGGTCGGGGTGGATCTGGCCGATCCTGGCCGGGCTCGCCGGCCTCGTGACCCTCGACGCGATCCGGGCGGTGCGAGTGTGGACGCGGACGCCAGCAATCTGGAGCATCGCCGCCGAGGCGGCCTTCGCACTGCCGCTCGCATGGGTCCTGCACCGGCAGGATCTGTTCAACCCGGCCTTCCTCTCCGACGCCAACGGAGGCTGGCAGGCCCCGCAGTCCCTCTACACAGTGGCGGCGGTAGGGGTCCTCGTGGTCAGCGCCCGCGAGGTGGTGAAGCGGTTCCGCGAGGCGCGGAACTGAGCGCGCGGCAGTTGCTGGAGTTCTACGCACAGAGCAGCGAGCAGTCCGCCGTCGACAGCCCGTCGGGTGCGCCGACCGAAGTGGTCGGCGACTCTCCGCAGGCTGGAGCGCGTCCACTCGCGCCCGGGCGATGCCGAGCGGCTCCTTTCGCAGCTGTTCTCCTGTACCCACTGGTGAATCTGCATACGGCCGACGCCACCACGGCGGTCCACCGGTCTCGAAGACACGGGACGAGCTACCGACGGTGGCGACGGCCGCCCCGCGCAACTCCAGCGCCGCGGCCCCGGCCGCGAAACAGCCGCCCGGGCTCAGGCCGACGAGCCCGCTGCGTGTGACGACGAGGGCGTCGGTCCCCGGCCCACGAGTCGCTCGTAGTCCGGCACGAAGGCCGTGGTGGCCGCGAACACGCCCTGTCCGGGGCCGCCCATCGCGAGGACCGCCGGTCCCCTGGCCGGCAGCGCGGACGAGACATCGAGGAATTCCTCCTTGGCCGATTCCGGGCCGGGGACGACGACCGCGGTCCCCGGCGCGCCGGAACGGTGACACAGCCAGCCGGTGAATACCTCGCCACGCACCCGCCGGGCACCGGGCACCAGGCACCAGGCACCAGGCACGCGAACAGCGTGTGGCCGCTGGGAATCTGTGGCACAAGGGCGCTGGAAGCGTGGCGGAACGGTGACATCAAGGCTCCAGGGTTGAGCCCGTGGACACGACGAAACGGTTCCGGACCGTGCACCTGGGCTTCCTGTGGCGCTTCTCGGGCGTAGGCCCCGGATGCCTTCTGGCCCTGCTGTCAGCGGTCGCGCTCAGCGCGGGCGGCGCAGTGAATCGGCTGGGCGTCGGCCCCAGCCTGCTGATCGCCGCCGCGGTCGTCCCCGTCGTGGCCCTGCCCGCGCCCCTCAGCTTCTGGGTGCGCGCCGACAGCGAGGGCCTCATCCTCTCCAGGGCGCTGCTGCGCCGTCGTTACCGCTGGCACGACATCACGGGCCTGGACATGGACTTCGGCGAGGACCCCGATTCGGACGCAGCCCGCCTCACGCTGCGGCTGCGCCTGACCACGACCCCCACCACCGGCCGCGGACCACTCGTCGGCGTCCTCGGCCTCGCCTCCGGCCACCAGCTGCGGGGCACCGAACCACGTCGGCTCGCAGACCTGCTCACCCTCCTCGCCGCCCGTGGAGTGCCCCTCTCCGAACCGGAATTCGCCGACCGCGTCCTCGCCGCCCACGGCCTCCCCCCGCTCGCTCCCGGTCCGGACTCGATCGACTGACCCGCCCTGCGACTCTTCCGGGGACCGTGCGTAGTGGTGGAGTCGGGGCAGCCGGTCCGCACCGGCGGGCCGGCCCCACAAGTCCGGCACCGGCAACTCGTCAGTCGACGGGCTTCTGGGAAGAGGCCGGTTCGGCGGTGAGCAGCGCGGTGATCTCCTGGGCCAGTTCCGGGCCGAGTTCGCCCCAGCCTTCCTTGTAGCCGTAGACGCTCGCCAGGGTACGGGCGTCGTAGTCGCCGTTCATGATCTCGATGTCGGTGGTGGTGATGAGTGCCGGGTGGGCGACGCCGACCGCTCCCGAAACCTTCAGCAGCTCCTTGCGCAGGGTGCGCAGGTAGACAGCGGCGCGGGTGGCCTTCGAGGGGGCGTCGACGCCACGGACCAGCCACGGGTTCTGGGTGGCGATGCCGGTGGGGCACTTGTCGGTGTGGCATTTCTGTGCCTGGATGCAGCCGATGGACAGCATTGCCTCGCGGGCGACGTTGATCATGTCGACGCCCAGGGCGAAGGCGACGGCGGCGTTCTCGGGCAGGCCGAGCTTGCCGGAGCCGATGAAGGTGAGGTCGTCGGTCAGACCCCGCTCGGCGAACGTGCTGTAGACACGGGAGAAGCCCATCCGGAACGGCAGTGACACCGAGTCGGTGAAGATCAGAGGAGCCGCTCCGGTGCCGCCCTCGCCTCCGTCGATGGTCACGAAGTCGACCCCGCGATCACCACGAGCCATGAACATGGCGAGCTCCTGCCAGAAGCTCATCTCCCCCACAGCGCTCTTGATCCCGACCGGCAGACCGGTCTCGGTCGCGAGCAGCTCCACGAAGTCGAGCATCGAGTCGACGTCGTGGAACGCGGTGTGCCGAGAGGGGGAAGCACAGTCCTTGCCGGCCGGGATGCCGCGGATCCTGGCGATCTCGGGGGTCACCTTCGCGCCCGGCAGCATCCCGCCGAGCCCCGGCTTGGCGCCCTGGGAGAGCTTGATCTCTATCGCCTTGACCGGGGCACCCGCGACCACCTCCTTGAGCTTGTCGAGGTTGAAGGTGCCGTCCTCGTTGCGGCAGCCGAAGTACGAGGTCCCGATCTGGAGGACGAGGTCGCCGCCGTTGCGGTGGTACTGCGAGAGGCCGCCCTCGCCCGTGTTCTGCATCGCGCCGGCCAGCGCCGCGCCCTTGTTGAGCGCCGTGACGGCCGCGCCGGACAGCGATCCGAAGCTCATCGCCGAGATGTTCACGACGCTCGCCGGCCGGAACGCCTTGGCGCGCCCGCGCGGGCCGCCCAGCACCTTGGCCGAGGGCAGCGGGGCCTGCGGGTCGTGCAGATCGGGCAGCGTGCCCGCGAACGTCCGCTGCTTCACGTACGCGTGCCCTTGCACGTGCTCGACGTCCACGTCGGTCCCGAACCCGAAGTAGTTGTTCTCTTCCTTCGCCGACGCGTAGATCCAGGTGCGCTGGTCACGGCTGAACGGGCGCTCTTCCTCGTTGGACGTCACGACGTACTGGCGCAGTTCCGGCCCGATCGTCTCCAGCAGGTACCGGGCGTGCCCGATCACGGGGAAGTTCCTGAGCAGTGCGTGCTTCTTCTGGACGAGGTCGCGTGCAGCCACCAGTGCCAATGCTGTTGCGGCGGCCGTGCCGATGCTCCGAGCGCGCATGAACGTTCCTCTCCTCGGTTTTTCGATACCCGACTCCGTCGCCGTGCGGCGGACGTCGTGGGCGTTGGGCGGCGGACGCGGCCAGGCGGGCATCGGCGTCCGACGACGAAACGCCACATGATGGTAGAGGTCTCGCGGACAGGCTGACGGGGCAGGGTGCGTGAGGCCGGCCGCACCGCTGGCATCCCCGGGGAACGTCTTGTCGATCACGTCCGGAGCCGGCCCGGTGAGGGCTGCGGCTGTGGCGGCCCCGAGGCGGACGCGACCGCATCTGCCGTACCGCCTGGCCACGGCTCGATTCTGCTTCAGCCGGCTGATCACCCGTTCAACGGTGCTGCGGACCCCCATCGGACCGCTTTGCCCTGATATACCCACCTTCTGCCCCCATTGAGGCGGGGGCCGATGGTGGGCCGGTGCGGGCATCGGCGGCGTGCCGGTGGGCGCGTCCGATGGTGGAGTCGAGCGAGATCTCCCGGTCGTGGAGTCGTGTCCCGGTCGATCGCGCCCCGCCGCATCTGCTGTGTCCTGGACATGTGGAGCAATCACGTGATCGGTGGCTCGACCTCGTCAGGCAGGCTGAGGAGGTACCAGTCGGTTCGGTTGCCATCCGCCTCCAAAAGCTGCTTGGCGTGGGTGAATCCTGACCGTCGCGCGACCGCCGCCGACGGGGAGTTCTCCGGATCGACCCGGATCACTCCCTGAGTCGCCCCTTCGGCTGCGGCGTACTGGCAGATCAGGCGGACAGCACGAGTCACCAGCCCCTGGCCTCGCCAGGCCGGGTAGAGCGCATAGGAGATGTTGACCTGCCCGGGTGCCAAGCCCGCCACGTCGGATCTCAGGTCGATGTAACCCGCCAAGGTCGACCGGGTACGGATCCCGAACGCACGCAACGGTCCGCATGTGGCCCATTGCTCGATGCAGTGGCGGAAGTACGCCTCGGTGCCGGCCCGGGTTGCGGGTTCCCCGCTGAGCCACCGGACCAGGAGCTCATCGTCGCCCGCCAGGTGCGCATCGACGTCGTCCAGGCGCAGAGGGGACAGAGCTACGACCCCGTCCGAGAGCTTCACGTCATGCATGCAGCCACCATCGGCGCTGTGGCATCCAACCTTCAAGCAGGTATTCACGAAGTCGTGCACCGGCGGCAACCGAGGCGGGCGACAGAAGCAGGCAGGCTAGGCATCTCCTGGGCCGACCACGGCAAACGGGGCTGGACCGACCGGGTATGACAGCCGGTCACGGCATTACGCTCGGCCTGCCCCGACCAGGGCCGACCTCCACGAATCCCCTCCGCTCGCCCCGGCCCCGGAGTGTCTGGACGGCCTCGGAGCGCGGTCGGACAACATCACCGTCCCCCTGGACGCCGGCTACGGCTTCGATGAGGGCCTGCGGCAAACCGGAGCGTGCGGCACTTCTGGTTCCAGCACGTCCGTGCCGGCCTGGGGGGATCGGGTGGTTTGACCGGGCTCGCGGACGGAGCCGGACGGAACGCCGATCGGGGCGGTCCGCGACTCGTGCAGGATGATCGGATGTCTTACGGGTTCCGGGAGGGTGCGTGGATGAGGACGACGGGGTGGAGCTGATCCGCCTGATCGACCCGGACAGCAGTGTCCGACTGCGCGTGCTGGGACGGAACAGGCCCGGGGACACGCCGTACAACGACTACCTTGATGCCGAGCTCGTCATCGTCAGCGCCTTTGCCGACGGGCGTCTCGGGCTGTGCTTGTCACCCGAAGCCATGGATGACTGGGCAACGGCATTGGACGAACTGTGCGACGGGCGGGACATCCGCTGGACCGCCCGGGGCGACACCGAGATCCGGATCGAGATCGACAGGCACTTCTCGGTACCCCGTCCCATCGTCACCGTGGACGACAGTGGCGAATCAGGGGTTTCGGTGAGCGTCACACTGGATCCGGGCAACGGCTGGGACAACGAGCTTCGTGAGCAGCTCGACCGGGTCCGTCGGACGTGGCCCAACGAGGTGGTGGCAACGCCGAGGTCAAGGAGCTACTGGCAGTGAGTTCAGGCGGCGGCGGTCGGCGCCGCGCCCGCGCGCGAGTAGCGGCGGAGTTCACCGCTGCGGGCTGTCTCCGGAGATCTCCGCCCGTTCCGGCAGCTCACATGTTGATCATGTGGCCGGCCAGGCCATGGACGGCTTCCTTGACCGCCTCGCCCAGGGTCGGGTGGGCGTGCACGTTGCGGGCGACTTCGTGCACGGTGAGATCCCATTGTTGAGCCAGGGTCAGTTCCGGCAGCAGTTCGGTGACGTCCGGGCCGATCAGGTGACCGCCGATGAGCTCGCCGTACCTGGCATCGCTGATGAGTTTGACGAAGCCGGTGGTGTCGCCGAGGCCATGGGACTTGCCGTTCGCGGTGAACGGGAATTTGGCGACCTTGACGTCGTGGCCGAGGTCGCGGGCCTGGGCCTCGGTGTAGCCGAAGCTGGCGATCTGGGGCCGGCAGTAGGTGGCCCGGGGGATCATCGCGTAGTCGAGTTCCATGGTCTCGGCGTCAGCGATCGTCTCGGCGGCGATGACGCCCATGGCCTCGGCAGCGTGCGCGAGCATCAGTTTGGCGGTGACGTCGCCGATGGCGTAGAGGTGCGGGACGGAAGTGCGGCAGCGGTTGTCGATGTCGATCGCGCCGCGCCCGGTGAGCGCCACGCCCGTGTTCTCCAGGCCGTAGCCGGTGATGTTGGGGGCGAAGCCGATGGCCTGGAGGACCTTGTCGGTTTCTAGGATCTGTTGTGCACCGTCCTTGCCCGTGACGGTGACCCGGACCCGGGGGCCCGACTCGTCGATGGCGTCGACCCGGGTGGAGGTGAGGACTTCGATGCCCAGCTTGCGGTACTGGCGGGCCAGTTCGGCCGAGACCTCGGCGTCCTCAAGGGGTGCCATGCGATCGAGGAACTCGACGACTGTGACCTCCACGCCGTAGTTGTGCAGCACATAGGCGAACTCGATGCCGATGGCTCCGGCGCCCGCGATGATGATCGACTGCGGAAGGTCGTCCGCGAGGATCTGTTCCTCGTACGTCACCACGCGCGCACTGCGTTTGGTGCCGGGCAGCAGCTTGGGGGTGGCGCCGGTGGCGATGACGCAGTTCTCGAAGCCGATGGTCCGGGTATCGCCGTCGTAGCCGGCGACCTGGAGGGTATGCGGGTCGAGGAACGTGCCGCGGCCGTCCAGTTCGGTGATCTCGTTCTTCTTCATCAGGTAGTGGACGCCCTTCACCCGGCCGTCGGCGACCTTGCGGCTACGGCGGAATGCCTCGCCGTAGTCGAAGGAGACCTCGCCGTCGACCTTGATACCGAAAGCCGTCGCCTCCCGGGTGAAGATGTGGGCGAGTTCCGCATTGCGCAGCAGGGCTTTGGTGGGGATGCAGCCCACGTTCAGGCATACGCCGCCCCAGTACTTCTCCTCCACGACGGCGACGCTCCGGCCCAGCTGGGCGGCGCGAATGGCTGCGACGTAGCCGCCGGGACCGGCGCCGAGTACGACGACATCGAATCGATCGTCCTGCTCGGCCATGAATGGTTCCTCTTCCATCTCGTCCGCCGTTCCATGAGGCCCGTGGGGTCAGGTGATGCATTTGGTGATGAAGTCGGTAATGGTGTCATGCATCCGCATCAGTCCCGGGCCTTCGAGTGGGTGGTGTCCGGCGTTGTTCAGCCTGACGGTCTCGACCGGATCTTCGGGATCCGCCCGCCCCGGCAGATTTCGAGCATCGGCTGATCACGCCATGTGCGCTGTCACCCCGTTCATGAACCCTGGTGTCCATTTCCGGGATCGCCGCGTCCGGCGCCTGCCCCCATACGGACCGCTCCCCTTGTGTGGCCCCCGCACATCCCCTCCGCCGTCTTCCCTTCCCTAGCGTGTGCGTCGCATCGGCATCGTGGCCAAGGAGGCAGGAACATGCGGTACAGACGGAGTGCTGGGCGTCGGTGGCGGCTGCTGCCCGCCCTGCTCCTGGCAGTGGTGGCCGGGCTGCCGGCCACCGGCGCAAGCGCCGCGGCCACCGGGCAACCCGCGTATCTGACCCTTGAGGCGAGCTACGGATCCGGCACCGTCACCAACGGCTGGGAGCGTGTCGACCGCTATCTCGACACCACGAGCGGCTTCCGCACCGAGGGCTATCCCTCGGACGGCCGCGGCGACCAGGACGGCAAGCGGGTCACCTACTTCGGTGGCGTCTCCCGTCCGTCCTCGGACCGCTTCCTCCTCTACTCCGCCCCCGGCTGGGACACCGGATCCCGCACCACACCCGTCCTCCTCGTCCACGGCGCGAACGACACCGCGGACCGTGCCTGGGCCAACCCCGGCGAGTCGGGCGGCTACGGCTGCGGAGCCCTGTCCTGCCCGTCCACCGGGCTGATGCAGTCCCTGTCCGCGAGCGGCCACCGCGTCTTCGCCGTCGGCTTCGCGCACAAGCAGGGCGACAACCTGATGCAGGCGCAGATCGTCGGCGACGCCATCGCCGTCATCAAGGCGAAACTGGGCGTGAGCAAGGTCGACCTGGTCGGCTGGAGCAAGGGCGAGATGTCGACCCGCGCTTATGTGTCGTCCGTGAAGCCGAGCTGGGGACGGGCGTACGCCGGCGACGTACGGAAGCTGATCACGCTCGGCGGTCCGAACGGCGGCTACGACTACCCGTACGCCCACGGCTGGGCCCACGACTTCTCCGTCTGGCCCGAGTGCGGAGGAAAGATCAACGCCCCCTCCCCGCACTCCCACATGACCTGCTACGGCCAGTACACCGCACACCCCGAGTTCTCGATGACGCCCTCCGGCGGATACGACAACTATCCCGGCCAGCGCCAGATGCTGGCACGCTGGGACGGCACGTACGGAGTCGACGGCGCCGCACAGGACTGGTACACGACCTACTACGGCGGCCAGGGCTTCTACACCGCGGGCAGCGGCATCCAGGCCGCCATCGACGCCGGATCGCTGATCGCACCGCTGCACAGCGCCGGAGTACCCTCCTCCGTCACCACCTATCTGCTGGCCGGCGGCTCCCCCGACGTGGTCGGCATCTTCAACGAGAACCGCGGACCCAGCGACGGCGTCGTCTTCGTCTCCAGTGCGCTCGACACCACCGGCATCCCCACGGTCGGCGGCAAAGCCACCATCGCGACCGCCAACCACCTCGAACTGGGCTGGCACAGCGCGGCCACCTCCCAGGTCGCCACCTGGCTCTCCTGAAGGACCCGACATGGCCTCACTCCGCACCCGCCGCGTCTCCACCGGCCGGCTGACCGTCCAGATCCTCGACGTCCGGGACGAGGGCGAACCGGTCGTCTTCGTCCACGGCAACGTCTCCTCCTCAGCCTTCTGGCGCACCGCCCTGCTCGCCCTGCCGCAGCGCTACCGCCCCATCGCCGTGGACCTGCGCGGCTTCGGCGGCACGGACCCGCTGCCGATCGACGCAACGCGCGGACTGCTCGACCACACCGACGATCTCGCCGCGCTGCTCACCGCCCTCGAAGTCGACCGGGCACACCTGGTGGGCTGGTCCATGGGCGGAGGGGTGGTCATGCAGTACCTGCGGGACCACCCGGCCGCGGTGCGCTCACTGACCCTGGTCAGCCCCGTCTCCCCGTACGGCTTCGGCGGTACGCACGGGCCGGAGGGCACCCTCAACTCCCCCGACGGGGCCGGTTCGGGCGGCGGCACCGCCAACCCCGAGTTCGTCCAGCTGCTCGCCAAGGGCGACCGGGGCGAGGACTCGTCGCTCTCCCCCCGCTCCGTCCTGGCGACCTGCTACGTAAAGCCGCCGATGCGACCGGAGCACGAGGACGAGTACGTCGAGTCCATGCTCACCACGCGGACCGGCGACGACCACTACCCGGGCGACAGTGCGCCGTCCTCCGCCTGGCCGGGAATCGCACCAGGCACCCGCGGAGTGCTCAACTGCCTTGCACCGACGTACTTCCGCATCGGCGACCTGCACCTGATCGACCCCAAGCCACCGGTGTTGTGGATACGCGGCGAAGACGACGTCATCGTCTCCGACGCCTCGATGTTCGACCTGGCCCACCTGGGCACGATCGGCGCGGTGCCGGGCTGGGACGGGACCCCCGCCCAGCCGATGGTGGCACAGACCCGTCATGTCCTGGGCCAGTACGCGGCGGCCGGTGGCTCGGTACGCGAGGTCGCCGTGCCCGGAGCGGGGCATTCGGTACACCTGGAACGTCCCGAGGAGTTCGGCGCGGCCCTGTTGGAGAACCTGTCCGTATAACAGTCCGCACCACGTGTCCGGGCGCCGTCCGGAGCCGAGCCGGCCGTGGACGGAGCAGCGGGACACGGCCGCGCACGACGGAAGTACCGTCGCTCGCGATCACGGACCCTGGCCGGTCCGTCGGCACACTCGCGCAGCGGTCCGCGAGTCGGCGTGGGTGGATGACCAGTTCCTCGGGCTCGGGTGACCTCGAACTCGACGTCGAGGTCGAAGTCGAGGTCGAAGTCGAGCATGCACGGATGGGCCGCGAGGGTCCGCACCATATCGGCGCCGGCGACCAGGACGGAGGCGTCGGCGTCGAATGCCTCGGCCGTTCCGGCCGCGGGGGTGATCCGCTCGATCACCCCCGCGGCCGGGGCGTGGGCGGTCACCCACGCGTGGTGGCGGCGGAAAATCCCTCGCACCGGCAGAGCCGGAGGCGTTCGTCACCGACGCCCGCACCGTCTTCGGCACACTCGGCACACTCGGCGCACTCGGCGCACTCGGCACCTGAAAGCCGGTAACCCTGGAACGTCCGGCCCTGCCACCGCCCTCCCCCGCCCCCTCCGGGCTGTACCCGTGCGGGAGGCCGGTTCGCGCGGACACGGGTGGTCATCCCTGCGACAGGAACTTTCAGTCGTCGGCGATCTGCAGGGCCAGCGCGAAGTGTTCACCGTTGGTCCCTGCCAGCAGGCTGTCGAACAGCGGGGTGAGCCCGTTCACGGCGCCGCAGCCGATGTCGTGGTTGGTCCACCAACTGGCCTCCGGTCCCAGCAGGGACACCACCCGGCCCGCCGCCCGCCCGGCGGCCTCGGCGGGCAGGTGCCGGTGGCTCGGCCAGACCAGGTCGACAGCCGCGACCCGGGCCAGGAACGGGGCGGCATCATGCGCCTCCACCGGCTCCAGCGCCGCACAGATCTCCGGGACGGACGGCGGGGTGTATCCGGGCAGGAAGCGCCGCCAGGCCTCGTCCGCAGCGACCGCGGCCAGCAACGCACGGATCCGGGCCGCCAGCTCCGGCAAGTCGGGTTCCGGCACGGTGAACCGCCCGGCCGCCACGTACACCCGCATCGGCGTGGCCAGCTCTGCCATGCCCGCTTCCAGCTCCGCCGAGTCCCCCGAAGACGCCACAGCAGGATTCTGCCGTACGCCGCCCACTCCTCGACCAGCGCACCCGGGCCGGCGCCCTCCGACCGCCCGGTCCACGCGGTGGGCGTGTCGAAGGCACACCCCACGTAGCCTCTTCCCCGTGCCAGCCTCACGCCTGTATCGCGTCGCCGTCCTTGTCCTCGAAGGCGCGAAGCCGCTCGATGTCGGAATTCCCGCGCAGGTCTTCGCGACCCGCGCGAGCATGCCGTACGAGGTACGGGTGTGCGGGGCGGCACCCGGTCTCGTGACCGGCGGCGACGGTCTGTCGTACGGCGTCGCCCACGGCCTCGACGCGCTTGAGTGGGCGGACATCGTCTTCGTCCCGGGCTACCGGTTCCCGGACCGCGACGATCCCCCGCAGGCCGTCCTCGACGCGCTGATCGCCGCCCATGCCCGGGGCGCCCGGCTCGCCGCCATCTCTACGGGCGCCTTCGCGCTCGCCGCCACGGGACTGCTCGACGGCAGGCGCGCCACGACGCACTGGCACTACACGCGGGCGCTGATGGCACGGCATCCGCTCGTCCAGGTCGACGAGAACGTCCTGTTCGTCGACGAGGGCAACGTGCTGACGTCGGCGGGCGCCGCCTCGGGCATCGACCTGTGCCTGCACATCCTGCGCGGCGACCTCGGAGTGGCCGCGTCGAACCATGCGGCCCGGCGCCTCGTCGCGGCCCCCTACCGCAGCGGCGGTCAGGCGCAGTACGTGCCGCGCAGCGTGCCCGAGCCACTCGGCGAGCGGTTCGCCGCCACCCGCGAGTGGGCGCTCCACCGGCTCGGCGAGCCCCTCACCCTCGAAGCGCTCGCCCGGCACGCCGCTGTGTCGCCGCGCACGTTCTCCCGGCGTTTCGCCGAGGACACGGGATACACGCCGATGCAGTGGGTCATGCGGGCCCGCGTCGACCTGGCCCGCGAACTGCTCGAACGGTCGGAGCGGAGCATCGAGCAGATCGCCGCCGATGCCGGTCTCGGCACCGGTGCCAATCTGCGCCTGCACTTCCAGCAGATCCTCGGCACGACGCCGAGCGAGTACCGGCGCACCTTCACCCGGGGCGAGTAGCCCTCCGCCATGTTCACCCGGGGCGGGGAGTCCTCTGCCACGTGGCGAGATCCTTTTGAACCGTGGCGATCATGCCGCTTTCGCGGGTGGGCGCGCCACGCGAGATTGATGGGGAACGAAGGGACACCATTCATGACTCGCATCGCCATCAACGGATTCGGCCGCATCGGACGCAACGTGTTCCGGGCACTGCTCGAGCGCGACACCGACCTCGATGTCGTCGCCGTCAACGACCTCACGGAGCCCGCCACCCTCGCACGGCTGCTCTCCTACGACACGACGGCCGGTCGGCTCGGTCGCCCGGTGACCGTCGACGGGGACACCCTCGTCGTGGACGGCCGTCGCATCACGGTGCTCGCCGGGCGCGAACCGGCGCAGCTGCCGTGGGCCGAACTCGGCGTGGACATCGTGCTCGAGGCGACCGGCCGCTTCACGTCGGCCGAGGCCGCCCGCGGCCACCTCGACGCGGGTGCGAAGAAGGTGCTCGTCAGTGCTCCGTCGGACGGCGCCGACGTCACGCTCGCGTTCGGGGTCAACACGGACGCGTACGACCCGGACGTGCACACCATCGTCTCGAACGCTTCGTGCACGACCAACGCGCTGGCGCCGCTCGCCGCGGTGCTCGACGACCTCGCCGGCATCGAGCACGGTTTCATGACGACGGTGCACGCCTACACGCAGGAGCAGAACCTGCAGGACGGTCCGCACCGTGATGCCCGCCGGGCCCGTGCCGCCGCTGTCAACATAGTGCCGACCACGACGGGCGCCGCCAAGGCGATCGGCCTCGTGCTGCCGAACCTCGACGGCAAGCTGTCGGGGGACTCGATCCGTGTGCCGGTTCCGGTGGGCTCGATCGTCGAACTCAACACGACGGTCGCCCGCGACGTGACGCGCGACGAGGTCCTGGCCGCATACCGCGTCGCAGCGGAGGGGCCGCTCGCCGGCGTACTCGAGTACTCGGACGATCCGCTCGTGTCGTCGGACATCACCGGCAATCCGGCCTCGTCGATCTTCGACTCGGCCCTGACCCGCGTCGACGGGCGCCACGTCAAGGTGGTCGCCTGGTACGACAACGAGTGGGGCTTCTCGAACCGCGTGATCGATACGCTCACGCTCCTCGCCACCCGCTGACCTGACGTCAGGGCGGCACCCCACCCCACCTCCTGTGAGCGCTCCAGCCGGCGCTCAGGACGTGTTCGGGTGCCGCCGGCCCAGTAGCTGCCGCCCGCCGTGGTGTCGGACCTGGCGCCCCGGCTGTGACTGCTCCGCCCGTCGGCCGGGTCGCCCGGTCACAGCCGGGTGCCGCCGTGTCCGCTTCCCGGGCACGCCCGGGTTCGCGATGGTGCGGCGAGCGGTTCATTGCTCGTCGTCGAGGCCCTGGACGTCGACAGGCTGTGTCCCGTCGAAGGTCACGAGAATTCCGTAGGGATCCGCCAGTCGGAACCTGCTCTCGGCGAAGTGGACCGCCCAGGTCCGGTCCGCCCACACCGTTGCTCCGGGAACTGCCAGTGGCAACTCCGGAAGGTCCAGCCAGCTCAGCTCCTCGACGGTGAGTGCGAAGTGCGGTTCCCGGAGTCGGATGCGGCAGTACTCCAGGGCTTGCTCGACGAAGGCGTCGAAACGGCTCACGACGTCGTGAGCGAGTCGGAGGGTGGACTCTTCCGGCGGGGCGGCCGGCTCGATCACCAGACTTACCCCGGCCGGGTCCGTGCCGGCCGGCCTCGGGAAGCAGCCGGACCAGCAGGCCAGCGACGGAGGACTCTCCGTCCGCCTCAACGCAAGCCCGGCGACATGCAAGGTTGCGGGCAATCCCGCTTCATCGCCGGGCTCTTCAACACCCGAGCCGCTCGATGGCGCGCCGTTTTCGGACATTGGCGCAGCCTAGACCAGACCCGGCCACGAAGTTGACCGGCGGAGCGGCTCAGTGAGGCAGTGCGACGATGAGGTCCACCTCCACCAACTGCCCGGTGAAGCCGAGTTGTGCGACACCCAGGAGCGTGCTGGCGGATGCGAAGGCCGGTCCGAGGGCCGAGCTGTTGAACCGACGCCATACGATGGTCAGGACATCTGCGTCGTCGCTCCGTACGTAGATCACCGAACGCACCACGTGCTGCGGTTGGGCCTGCACCGCTCCCAGGACCGCGAGCGCGTTCACGACCACCTGATCGACCTGGCGTTCGACGGAGTCCGGGCCGACGAGCGACCCGTTCCGGTCGAGCGGGCACTGACCCGCCAGATACGCCGTCCGGCCGGACTCCACCACGGTGACGTGGTGGTAGCCGGGCGTCTTGTGCAACTGCTCGGGGCTGATGCGGGTGATCCTCGCTGTCATGCCCGCAAGTCTGGTCGGCACGACGTCGACGCGCATCGCGATTCGACTCTCCTAGGCCGTGTGGACGCGGTCGACGCGCTCGCGGAAACTCAAGCTGCTCGAACCGGCAACGGTGGCGGGCGACCGGGGCGTACGATCCCGGCGCCGACGACAAGGAACTGGGAGCCGACTACCGCCCCTGCCCCGTATGCGGCCGGAGCGGCGGCTTCAGCTTCATCGCGCCGGCGGACGTCCCTGGCGGAGCCTCGGTCGTGCGGTCGTGCGGGTCCGCCTCGACGACGGTGCCACGAAGGTCCTGGCCTGCAAGCCTTACGGGCGCCCTGATCCCGCCCGCTCCTGGTGAGAAGGGAGCGTGCCCGGGCCCACTCGTAACACTCGCCCGGCGTGACGCGTCGCACCCCGTCGGTGCCGACCCGTGGCCGGGAGGCAACCTGGTGCGACCCGCCGTCGTCCTCAACGGCGGGTCGTCTCTGGGAGGTCATACGGTGGGTAGGCACGCCGGCATCGTCACAGCACTGCCGGAACTGCTCGGGCACCACGCCCGGCACCGCGGGGACAAGGTCTGTTTCGAGGACCGGCTCAGGCGGGTGACCTACCAGGAGCTGGAGCGCAGGACCGGACGGCTGGCCGGTCACCTGGCCGGCCTCGGCGTGGCGCGCGGTGACCGGGTGGCCATCCTGCTCGGCAACCGGGTCGAGGCGGTCGAGAGCCTGCTCGCCATCACCCGGGCGAGCGGCGTGGGCGTGCCCCTTGACCCCGGGAACTCGGGGGAGGAGCTGACCCGCCTGCTCGACGACAGCGGGGCACGGGTACTCGTCACCGACGCGGCCTGCCTGACGCGGCGGCGAACACTGCCGCTGCGCCCCGGGCTGACCGTGGTGGTGGCCGAGGGCGGCGCCGAGGAGGAGGCCGGGGGCGCGGGCGAGACTCCGGGCGGGGTGCTGCGGTTCGAGGAGTTGGCGGGTACGGAGCCGCGGACGCCGGCCCGGGACGATCTCGCGCTGGACGAAGTGGCCTGGCTGCTCTACACCTCGGGCTCCTCCGGCGTGCCCAAGGGCGTCCTGTCCACCCAGCGCAACCGGCTCTCGCCGGTCGCGACGGGCCTGGCCGGTGTGCTGGGCCTGTCCGAACGGGACCGTGTGCTGTGGCCGTTGCCCCTCCATCACGCGATGAGCCAGATCGTGTGTTTCCTGGGGGTGACCGCGGTGGGGGCGAGCGCGGTGCTGCTGCCCCGGTTCTCGGTGGCGGGTGTGCTCGGCGAACTGCGCCGCGAGGACGCCTCGTTCACCTTGCTCGGTGGGGTGCCGACCACGTATTCGGCGCTGCTCGACGCGGTCCGGGGCGAGGAGAGCGGTGCGGGCGGCGGCGGTCTCGGCGGCCCCGCGCTGCGGGGTTGTGTCAGTGGTGGCGCGGCGGCCGGGCCCGGGTTCCACGAGTCCTTCGAGGCGATCTGCAAGGTGCCCTATCTGGAGCACTACGGGAGCACGGAGGCGGGCCCGGTCACCATGCCGGCTCCGGGCGAGGCGACGGCGTCCGGGGCGTGCGGCCGGGTGGTGCCCGGCGTCCGGGTCCGGGTCGGCGGAGGGCCCGACGGCCGCGACACGGGCGAGGGCGAGCTGTGGGTCAGCGGGCCCGGGGTGATGGCCGGATACCACGGCAAACCCGAGGCCACCGCGGAGGTCCTGCGCGACGGCTGGTTCCGCACGGGTGACCTGGCCAGGATCGATGCCTCCGGCGGACTGGCGATCACCGGCCGGGCGAGTGATCTGATCATCCGGGGCGGGGTGAACATCCATCCTTCGGAAGTGGAGGCTGTACTGCGGCGGTTGCCGGGGGTCGCGGACGCCGCCGTGGCCGGACGCCCGCACCCCGTCTTCGGCGAGGTACCGGCCGGCTACCTAGTCGCCGAGCCGGGCGGTGTGCTGGACAGGGGGCGCATTCTCGCCGCCTGCCGTGCGGAACTGTCCGGCTTCAAGGTGCCCGCCGAACTGTTCGAGGTGGACGGCTTTCCCCGTACCGCCTCCGGGAAGATCCTGCGGCGGGAGCTCGCCGGCCTGCCGGCCCGGGTGCTGCGCACGAAGGCCGCCGGGGGGCCTTCGGAGGATCTGCTGGCCCTGGTGCGGGGCGAGGTGGCGGCCGTGCTCGGCTGTACGTCCGAGGCGGTGGAGCCGAGCACGGCGCTGCGGGACCTGGGCATGGACTCCCTGACGGCGACGCTGCTGCGGGAACGCTTGTCGGCGGTGACCGGTCTGCCGCTCTCCGAGGCCGTCGCCTTCGACTTCCCCACGGCCGCGGCACTCGCCGCCCACCTCGGGGAACGGAACGCCGCCGCGCCGGCCGACGCCGGGCCCGTGGACCGGAGTGCGGTCCGGTCGAACGACGATCCCGTGGTGATCGTGGGGATGGCCTGTCGCTATCCCGGAGAGGTGACCTCTCCCGAGGAGCTGTGGCGGCTGGTGGCCGACGGGAGGGACGCCATCGGTCCCTTCCCCACCGACCGGGGCTGGGACGTCCAGGCGCTGTACGACCCGGACCCCGGGCGGTCCGGACGGACGTATATGCGGGAGGGAGGATTCCTCTCCGGTGCGGACCGTTTCGATCCCGCCTTCTTCGGCATCTCGCCCCGCGAGGCGCTGGCCATGGATCCGCAGCACCGACTGCTGCTCGAAGTGGCGTGGGAGGCCTGCGAGTACGCCGGTCTCGTCCCCGGCACTCTGCACGGCTCGGCGACCGGGGTGTACGTCGGGCTGATGTACAGCGACTACGCGCGCGGCCTGGCAAGGACGCCGGAGCATGTCGAGGGGTACCTCGGGCTCGGCAACGCCGGAAGCGTCGCCTCGGGCCGCATCGCGTACGCCTTCGGCCTCGAAGGCCCGGCCCTCACCGTGGACACAGCGTGTTCCTCGTCCTTGGTGGCCC
Organism: Streptomyces sp. NPDC048295; assembly: GCF_040652135.1. NCBI lineage: Bacteria > Bacillati > Actinomycetota > Actinomycetes > Kitasatosporales > Streptomycetaceae > Streptomyces > Streptomyces sp. NPDC048295. The sequence goes on along the minus strand of NZ_JBEZLL010000028.1, from coordinate 95,810 downwards.
TGCATCTGGCGGCCCAGGCGCTGCGCCGGGGCGAGTGTGCCTTCGCGTTGGCCGGTGGCGCCACGGTGATGTCGGGGCCCACGTCGTTCGTGGAGTTCAGCCGCCAGCGGGCGCTGGCGCCGGACGGGCGCTGCAAGGCGTTCGGTGCGTCCGCCGACGGCACGGGGTGGGCCGAGGGTGCCGGCATGCTGCTGCTGAGCCGGTTGTCCGAGGCGCGTCGCGCCGGGCTTCCGGTACTGGCCGTGGTGCGGGGCTCGGCGGTGAACCAGGACGGGGCGAGCAACGGGCTGACCGCACCGCACGGGCCGGCGCAGCAGCGGGTGATCCGGCAGGCGCTCACGGACGCGGGGCTGACTCCCGGGGACATCGACGCCGTGGAGGCGCACGGCACCGGTACCCGGCTCGGCGATGTCATCGAGGCGGAGGCCTTCTTCGCGACGTACGGGCGGCAGGAGCGCCGGCGTCCCCTCCGGTTGGGCTCGGTGAAGTCGAACATCGGGCACACGCAGGCCGCTGCCGGAGTGGCCGGTGTGATCAAGATGGTGCAGGCGATGCGGCACGGTGTGCTGCCGCGTACCTTGCACGCCGACGAGCCGACCCCCCGGGTCGACTGGTCGTCGGGGCGGATCGCGCTGCTGACCCGGCCGGAGGGGTGGCCCGCGACGGATCGCCCGCGCCGGGCGGGAGTGTCGTCGTTCGGGATCAGTGGCACCAACGCCCATGTGGTGCTCGAAGAGGCTCCGGGTGGCGGAGCGGCCGTATCTGCAAGCTCCCCCACGGTGCAGGGCGCCGTCGGGCCCGGGGTGGAGCCGGAGTGCGCGGCGCGTCGCGGACGTACCCCGGTGGCTTTTCCGGTGTCGGCGAGGAGCGTGCCGGGGCTGCGGGCCCAGGCGCAACGGCTGTACGACCATGTCGCCGCTGCTCCTGACACGCCCCTGGTGGACATCGGGTACTCGCTCGCCATCACGCGTGCGGCCCTGGAGCACCGGGCCGTGGTGGTGGCCCGGGACCGTGCCGAACTGCTCGGCTCCCTGCGGGCCGTGGCGCAGGGCGGCGGCCGGTCCGGAGTGCACACGGGCACCTCCCGCCACCACGGCTCGTCGGCCTTTCTCTTCACCGGTCAGGGCAGTCAGCGTGCCGGCATGGGCCGTGAGTTGTACGAGTCCCGGGACCTGCATCCGGCCTTCGCCGATGCGCTGGACGAATGCTGTGCCCTGCTCGACCCGCTGCTGACGGTGCCGCTGCGGGACGTCATGTTCGCCGGGCCCGGTACGGAGACGGGCGCGTTGCTGGACACGACCCGGTTCGCGCAGCCGGCGCTCTTCGCCCTGGAGACGGCGTTGTTCCGGCAGTTCGAGGCGTGGGGGGTACGTCCCGCCCTGGTGGCCGGGCACTCGGTGGGCGAGGTGGCGGCGGCGCATGTCGCCGGGGTGCTGTCCCTCGCGGACGCGTGTGCGTTGGTGGCGGCCCGGGGCCGGCTGATGGACGCGCTGCCTTCGGGCGGCGCCATGGCGGCCGTGGCCGCCGGTGCGGACGAGGTGGCTGCCCGCCTCTCCGGGACCGGGGGTGCGGTGGAGATCGCCGCGGTCAACGGGCCCGCCTCGGTGGTTGTCTCCGGCGACGAGCCGGCGGTGCGGGAGGTGGTCGCGTACTTCCGGGAGCGGGGCCGTTCGGTGACGCCGCTGCGGGTCGGCCATGCCTTCCATTCCGCTCGGATGGAGCCCGCGCTGGCCGAGTTCGCGGACGTGGTCCGGCAGCTTCCCTTCGCCGCGCCGCGGCTGCCCCTGATCACCGCGGTGGCGGGCCGGGCGGCCACCGCCGAGGAGGTGTGCACGCCGGAGTTCTGGGTGGACCATGTCCGCCGCCCGGTCCGCTTCGCCGACTCGGTGGCGTACCTGGGTGAGCAGGGCGCGGCGCAGTACGTAGAACTGGGGCCGGACGGGGTGCTCACCGGTCTGGTACGCGATTGCCTCGCCGTGTCCGGGCCGGAGTCGCACGGCCCGGACACGGGTGAAGCGGGTGGTGGCGAGCGGGGCCCGGTTCCGCTGGTTCTGCCGACACTGCGCGGGAAGCGGCCGGAGGCGGACGCCCTGCTCGACACGCTGGCCGCGTTGCACGCCCGTGGCGTCCCCGTCGACTGGCGGGCTGTTTTCACCGGATGCGGCGGGCGGCGCGTCGCCCTGCCCACGTACGCCTTCCAGCGCCGCCGGTACTGGCTGGAGGCAGACCCGGAGCAGCCGCCCGTGTCACCGACGGCCGGGTCCGCCCATCCCTTCCTGCGGTCGGGCACCCGCACGGCCGACGACGACGGGCTGCTGCTGAGCGGGTTGCTTTCGGTGCGGGAACAGCCCTGGCTCGCCGACCATGTGGTAGCTGGGGAGATCCTGCTGCCGGCCACCGCTTTCGTCGAAATGGCACTCCACGCGGGCGAGTTGGCGGGTGCGGCCGTCCTGGACGAGCTCGTGCTGACCGCGCCGCTGCCGCTGCCCTCCGCCGGTTCCGTAGCCGTGCAGGTGAGGGTGGCGGGGGCGGACGAGGCGGGGCGGCGCACTGTGCTCTTCCACTCCCGGCCGCACTCTCCCGGGGGTGACGGGCCCTGGCTCCGGAACGCCACCGGCACTCTTTCGCCGGCGCAGCCGCCCGCGGACCGGGAAGCGACCGCGGGCGAGGCCGGCGGCGCGCCCGGGCCGGGCGCGCCCTGGCCACCGGAGGCGGCGATGCCCCTGCATGCCGACGGCCCGGGTTCCGGACCGTATGAGCGACTGGCCACCGACGGGCTGCGTTACGGCCCCGCCTTCCGGGGCATGCGCGCCGTCTGGAGGCACGGGGAGGAGCTGTACGCGGACGTCACGCTGCCCGAAGCGGCCCGGACCCCGCGCCGGGAGGCGGACGGCCCGGAGTTCGTCCTGCATCCCGCACTGCTCGACGCGGCACTGCACGCCCTCGCCCTGGACGGCCTTGTCGCGAACGATTCCGGGGCAGCCGGTCCGGCGGACGGCGGCCTGTCCCTGCCGTTCGCCTTCAGCGGGGTGCGTGTGCACACCGCTGGTGTGCGGCGCCTACGGGTACGGGTGGCTCCCGGGCCGGACGGTCAGGCCGGGGTGGAGCTGGCCGACGAGACGGGCTCACCGGTCGCGACGGTCCGTTCGCTGGCGCTCCGGCCTCTTCCGCGGACCGGATCGACGGTGTCGGACGCCTTCACCGGTGCTCTCCACCGGACGGACTGGGTGGTGTCGGCCGGGCCGTCGGCACCCGAGGTGATGCCGCACTGGGGAGTTCTGGGCGAGGCGGGCACACGACTGGTGGATGCTCTGGCGCCGCCGGGTTCCGGTGTGCCGGTGTACCCCGGTCCGGCGGCGTGCGACGCATCGTCGGCCGTCGTCGTGGCACCGTGCCCGCCGCCGGACACGACCGAGGGCGAGCAGGATGACCAGGCTGCCGGTCTGCTGCGGGCAGCGGACCGGGCGCTGAGGCTCGTACAGGAGTGGCTCGCCGAACCTCGGCTGTCCCGCACGCGGCTCGTCCTCGTGACGTCCGGTGCCGTCTCTCCGGCCGATGACGGACTTCCCGGGGATGGTGCCGATCGCGGGAGTGACGGCCGGTCCGCCGGGACGGCGTCCGTACCGTCGCACACGCCGGTGTGGGGACTGGTCCGCTCGGCCCTGCGGGAGAATCCGGGCCGCTTCGCCCTGATCGACGTGGACGAGCACCCCGACTCCTGGAGTGCCCTGCCCGCGCTGCTGGCCGCCCCGGTGCCGGAGGCCGCCGTACGCCGGGGGACGGTGTACGTGCCGAAGCTGGTGCCACTGGCCGAGTCGGCGCCGAAGCCACAGCAGAAGCGGACGCTCGACCCGGAGGGGACCGTTCTGGTCACCGGCGGCACCGGCTCCCTGGGGATGCTGGTGGCGCGGCACCTGGTCACCGCGCACGGCGTCCGGCACCTGCTGCTCGTCGGCCGGCGTGGGCCGGACGCTCCGGGGGCGCGGGAACTCGTCGCGGAGCTGCGCGAGACGGGCGCCCGGGCGACCGTTCACGCCTGTGACGTCGCCGACCGGACCGCGCTCGCGGCCCTGCTCGACACGGTCCCGGCGGCCCACCCGCTGACCGGCGTCGTGCACGCCGCGGGGGTGCTGGACGACGGGGTCGTCGCCGCGCTCACCACCGACCGGATGAGGCGGGTGATGCGCCCCAAGGTGGACGCCGCCCTCGCCCTGCACGATCTGACCCGCGGTCACGACCTCGCCGTGTTCGCGCTGTTCTCCTCGGTGGCGGGTACGTTCGGTTCCGCGGGCCAGGCCAATTACGCCGCGGCGAACTGTGTGCTGGATGCACTGGCGCGGCACCGCAGGCGGCTCGGACTGGCCGGCACGTCGATCGTCTGGGGACCCTGGCAGCAGAGCGACGGAATGATGGCGCACCTCGGCGACGCGGATCTGCGGCGGATGGCCCGTTCCGGCTTCGGCCCGCTCGGGCCGGAAGAGGGCCTGGCTCTCTTCGACGCGGCCGTGGCCGGTGACGAACCCGTGGTGGTGGCGGCCCGCTTGACCCCGGCCGCTCTCGACGCGGGTGAGACGGTGGCGAACCGGCCCCGTACTCCTGCTGCCGGCGGCGCCGATGGCGACGACACGGGCAACAGGGGCGGAGACCGGCTCGGCCGGCCCCTGGCCGCTGCTTCCCCCGCCGAGGTGCGCGGGATGCTCCTCGCCGAGGTCCGGACCCTGGCGGCCCGCGTCCTGGGGCATCGGGAAGGAGCGGACGAGATCGACGAGGACGCCCTGCTGGCGGACCTGGGGCTGGATTCCCTGGCCGCGGTCGATCTGCGCAACGAGCTCGCGGCATGGACGGGGTTCGCGCTGCCGTCCACGCTGCTGTTCGACTTCCCGACTCCGCGTGCGCTCGCCGCCGAGCTGACGCGGCGACATGCCGTCGAGGTGCCTTCCGCGGGTGCCGGGTCCGACAGCCGGGCGCGGTCCGGGGCCGCCGGCTCTCCCGGCTCCCCCGACCGGCCGACGGACGACGGTCCGGGGGCGGACGGTTCGCCGGACGCCCGGGGGCAGGTCGCCGAGGCACCGGATGCCGGGGAAGCCCCGGACTCCCTGGGCGCGCTCTTCCGTACCGCATGCGCCAGGGGCCGGAGCTGGGACGGCATGGTGCTCCTCACCGTCGCGGCGCGTCTCCGCCCGGTCTTCGACCGGACCGGGGCGCCCGGCGCGACGCACGAACCCGTCGTGCTCGCGGCGGGCGGTACGGGGCCCCGACTGGTCTGCTTCCCCGCGCTCAGCGCACTGTCCGGACCGCAGGAGTACGCACGCCTCGGTGCCGGGCTGAGAGGGCTGCGACCGGTATCGGCGGTGCGGCACCCGGGGTTCGAACCCCAGGAGGCCCTGCCCGCCACGCTGGACGCGCTCGTCACCGCCGAGGCCGCTGCCGTCCGGACTGCCGCGGCCGAAGGCCCTCTGGTGCTGCTGGGGCGGTCGGCCGGCGGCTGGGTGGCCCATGCCGTGGCCGAACGGCTGGAGTCCGAGGGTGCCGCCCCGGTGGCCGTCGTCCTGGTGGACACCTATCCCCCCGGTCACGGTGACCAGGAGCAGGCGCTCTCCGCGATGACGTCGGACATGCTGCGCCGGGCGGCGAAGTTCGCCTCCGCCAGTCCCGCCCGGCTCACCGCCATGGCCGGGTACTTCGAGCTCTTCCGTGACTGGGAACCCGCACCGCTCGCCTGTCCCACCCTCTATGTACGGGCCCGGGACCCGCTGCCCGACGCCGCCCCCGCCCCGGACTGGAACCGGCCGCACGCCGGGGTCACCGTCCCGGGGGACCACTTCACCATGCTGGAGGAACACGCCCGTACCACCGCACTCGCCGTCCACCAGTGGCTCGGCAGCCGGTTCTGAGGACGCCCCCGGGAGAGGTGCGGGTGCGAGGGTCCGCGGCCCGCTCACCCGTTCTGTGGGAGGTCACCGTCGTTCCGCGAGACGGTCAGAAGCACCGGCTCCGTCACGCCGGCGTCGCGTACGGCGGTGGCGGTGACCTCGGCTGCCCAGACGGCGGTGTCGAGCGACCAGGCCGGCACGGCACAACGGATCGACACCGCGTTCCGCATTCCCTCGGTCTGCACCTCGCCTACGAGCGAAGGAGCCAACCCTCCTGCGGGCGCGGAGGGCTCGCCGGGACGAATGGTCAGGCGGCCGAAGGAGCGTTCGAGAACCAGCACGTTCACGTCTTGCGCCCGGTTCGACAGACCGGCGGATTCCCGGGCCGCGACGGTGATGGCGCAGCCGGCCTCCGGTCCCGGCCCCGCAGCGGCCACCCAGTCCGCGGCCTGCGACAAGTGGACAATGCTGTCGCCCCTGGACAGTTGCAGGGGCACGACCGTGTGCAGGCCGGTGAGCGTGTACGTGCCCATGTGGTGCAGTACGTCACTGAGAACGGTGGCCACGGGCAGCAGGGGCAGTCGTTGGCCGTGCTGCCGTTCCTCCACTGCGACCTGAAGCCAGGCCAGTTGGCGGACACGGTTGTCCTCGGTCCAGTCCTCACCGGCGTCGTTGTGTCCCCATCGGCAGCCGTCCAGCGGACCGCGGCCCAGGTGTGTGCTGCTCCAGCCGTAGGCTTCCGCCCTGGCCACGGCGAGGCTGAAGACGTCCTCGTCCTCCAGGTCGTTCTGGGCAAGGAGGCGGTCGATCCACGGGTGCCGGTGGAAGACTCCGTGCAGGCCCATGATGAGGGTCGGATCGCTGACGTCCATGCCACTGCGCTCCTTCCTACGCTCCGCACGCCAGGGTGACGGTCCTGGTGACCGCCTTCTCGGGGGAATCCGCGATTCCGATCAGGTCGACATCGATGACGCTGCGCCACTGGGTCTTGTCCCGGTTCTCGCATGTCTTGCGGGCATTGGCGCGGCGGGAGCTCGCGCCCTTACCACCCGCCTTCACCTTCTTGGACCCCTCGGCAACGGTTCTCCAGGTGTTTCCATGCTTGGTCTGAAGCCAGACGGTGACCTTCGCCTTCACATTCTTGTGCTTGCCGAGCGGGTCCATCCACCATCCATGTGCCGATGCCGTCGCGGGCGGTGTGCTGGACACATGGACGTGGTCTCCGTCGGTGACGAACCCGCCGACGTCCGAAGCCGTCGTCCCTGAGGCCGCGTGGGCCGACGGTGCGGCGAGGCCGACAGACATCGCCGCCACGAGGACCGCGGACAGAAGGGGTGTACGCACAGGACTCCCTGGAGTCGGAGAGGTGACGGACAGCTGGAACCCTGCTGATCATTTACGGCTGTACGGGAGGCAACCCCTCCTACTCGGGCAGATCACCCGATCGATATGAGGAGCCCGGCCGGCTGACGCCCTGGCGGACCGCTGACCAGACTGGGCAATGCTCCGCGACCGCTACCAGGGGCTGTGCCGGAGCCGGGAAATGGCAGCGGCCACGGGGCGGCCGACCCCACGGCGGCAGGATGGCCGATTATGTGACCCCGGCCGGCTCGTCGAGATAGGCGTCAGCGCCATGCCCGAAGGACTGCTGTACGAACCGGCGTTGAAGGGACTGTCGGCGGAGGAGGTGTACGACCGGCACGTCACCGACACCCGTCGTGTCCGTCGGCCGGCCACTCCGCGCGGCAAGGGCACCGGCGACATCCTCGGCGAACCGCTCGACGGCCGCGCCCCGGGCTGGGTCGACCTCGACGGGCTCGTGCCCGGACGGAGCCCGTGCGCAGCTGTGCGAGGCCCGCCCGCCGCCAGGCGTCCGCTCCCGGCATTCCTCGTGCCGGGCGGTACTTCCCCCCGAGCAGGTCGCCCGCTGCACCTTCGGCGTCGTCCTGGACACCTCCGGCTCCATGAGCACGCACCTGCTCGGCAAGGCGCTCGGCGCCCTCGCCTCGTACGCCGAGGCCCGCGACGTCCCGGCCGCGCGGGTGGTCTTCTGCGACGCCGCCGCGCACGACGCGGGCTACCTGCCGCCGGCGGAGATCGCCGACCGGGTCCGGGTGCACGGTCGCGGCGGCACGGCCATCCAGCCGGGCGTCGACCTCCTCCGGCGCGCGGACGACTTCCCGCCGCCGGCACCCGTACTCATCATCACGGACGGCTATTGCGACGTGCTCCGCGTCCGTACCGAACGCGCGCACCTCGCCCCCGAGCACGAGCCACTCCCCTTCACCCCTCGGGGTCCGGTGTTCCGGCTGCGTTGACCGTACGTCACGGCATTGCCTCCAGTTGCCACCCATCTGATGCGTTTTCCTTGGATGTGACCGCTATGGGGTCCTTGCCGTTTGTAACGTGAGGACCGCTTCGTTCGAGCTGCCCGATGGGGTCCCAGGGCTTCTTGACGGGTCGTATCCGGTTAACGGCTCGACGAAGCAGCGTTCCGTCATGACGCAACATCGCCGAGAGGGCCGGCCCACGCGCGGGCCTTCGCGTGAAAGGGAATCCGTGATTTCGAAGAGCAAGAGGGTCATGCGTTCCATGGCCGTGGCGTTCGCCACGGCCGCCGCGCTGACCATCAGCATGCCGAGCGGTAACGCCTTCGCCATCGACCACGTCCAATGTGTCGGCGGGGAGGACTTCCTGAAGATCTGGTCGCACTTCGACGGCCGTGACAGCGTCGACTGCTACGCGAACGCCGGGAAGACCGACTTCGGCGGGTGGTGGGTCGACCGGATCTCCACCGGCAACAACGACCTCATCTACTACGACGCCAACGGTGACTCGGTGAAGATCGAGCGCTGGCACGACATCACCTTCCCGAACCACCCGCCGAAGGTCGTCGCCATCCAGATCCTGTGACGAGTTGACATCCGGTTGCGGGGAATGACTGTCCCGGCCGCGCTCTTGCGGGCGTGGCCGGGACACGGGGGCCGGCCGGCATCCACCGCCTCACCACCCCCCGGGACAGGCAGATCGTCTGTAGCCACCGCGCTGCGGCCCGCCCCGTGACACCTGCTCGGCCGCCCGGCATCATGGACGCCGTGGACACGCCGATCGACGACTGGATCACCATCGCGGCCTACGAGAATCTGCCGGGCCGCCTCCGCCCGATGGCGGCTGCCCGCGCTTGACTGCGCGACCGCGGCATCGACTGGATGCCCTTCGGACCGGACGAGATCCAATGGGGTCTGGCCTGTGGCATCGGCCCCGACGGACACTGGCACGGCTGGTTCGACGTCCGCATCCGCGCCGGAGCGTTGCGGCGGCTCGGGCTCCATCCCGACCAGCCGACCGCCGGAGCCACCGGCACATCTCCACCTGGCTGGTGGCATGCCGCCGCAGAACGCAACGCCCGTGATCGGTAGGCCTGGTCCGAGATGCGGTAGCGGCCCTCACCGTGCAGCCGGGAGCCCGTACGGGGACGCGGACAGGTGGACAGCGTGCAGTCCGGAGAGCTCCGGGCAGTCGGACGTGCGTGCCCTCTCAGCCGGTATGGAGGATACGGAAGCGATCGAGGTCCGCCGGGTCCCGGTCGACGACCTGGATGGGCGGCCAGACCCATTGGCGTACGCCGATGCCCGGCGCACGCGAGAACCGGATCGGTCCGCGGGTGCCCTCGATCGCCACGCGCGGCCACGAATCGGCGATCACCGCACGGTCCGTGCCGTGGGAACGCAGTATCGCGGCGAGGACGGCGACGGTGTCCCAGCCCTCGAACGCGACGAAGGAGGGTGCCTCGCCCAGCAGTTCGCGAAGTTCCCTGCCGACGCGTTCGCCGAGCGGACCGAGGCGTTCGGGCAGGTAGCGCAGGAACGGGATCCCCGCGCCGTCCTCGCCCAGCGCCGCGGCCCATTCGGCGAATTCCGGCTGTCCGGCCGGAGCGCCGATGAGGATCTTTGCGAGTCGCCCGTCTCCCCGGACGGCCCTGACGATGGGCACCGCCGGCTCCGGATGGCCGACCAGCAGGAGGAGCGCCGTCACGTCGTGCTCGACGAGCGCGTCGCACAGGGCCTCGGGGCTGAGCGCGTCGGTGTCCAGTTCGACGACGGTGCCGCCGTGGGAAGCGAGGTGATCGCGCAGGACGCGGGTCCCGGACGCCCAGTAGACACTCGGCTGGGTCGCCACGGCGACGCGGCGCCGGCCCACGCCGAGGAGGAAGTCCGCGTAGATCCGCCAGCCACGGGACTGGGCCGGGGCCAGGCGCGCGACCCACTCCGTCGGCTCCTCGGTGAGCGCGTCGAGCACAGCGGACGAGCAGAGGAACGGCACACCGAGGGCGTCGGCCCGGGCGGCAGCGGCGCGGGCGACGACACTGTGGTACTCGCCCGCCACTGCGGCCACGCCCAGGCCGGCCAGTTCGTCCACAGCCGCCGCGGCGCGCTCCGGATCGGCCGCGGTGTCCCGGACCACCAGCTCCAGCGGCCTGCCGCCGATCCCCCCGTTGTCGTTGACCTCGCTGACTGCCAGGTCGAGTCCTGCGAGCAGGTGTCGGCCCGCTCCGGCCCAGCCGGGCCTCGTCAGCGGGACAAGAGCGCCCAGGCGGACGGGCGACCCGGCCGCGTGCTCCGCTCCGGACGGCGACGAGAGCGTGTTCATCGGGTGGCGTCTCCCCTGGCATGGTGCGGTCGTGTTCCGCCCGGATCGCGCTCCGGCCGGGGCCGGCGGTTCGCGTCGCGCGCGTCTCGCCGCGGCGGGCACGCCCGGGTGATCATGCCGGTCATTGGACCCACCACCATCGCCCCCTGGCAACCGATTATCCGCTCGCCGGGCTGCCGGGCAGCACGAGGTTCACAGCCACCGCCCGGCTGCCTCGACGCTGTCACCGCCGCTGGTGTTGAAAGCGATCGCGGCTCCTGGAGCGTGCTTGCGGACGAGGTTCACGACCTGTTCGAAGAACGTCACGAGCGGCTCGGGCTTGCGTATCCCGCCCCCGATGACCACGACGTCCCAGTCCCGTTCGGACAACGCCGCGACCACCGTGGACTCGGCTGATTCGTCCGGCGCGATCAGAGTCACGGAGGCATCGACGGCATGTTCGCCGAAACGGGCAAGCTCCTTGTCCAGGACCGCGCGCATGGCATCCCCGTCCATGCCGGGCACCGCGTGCGGGTCGAAACCGAGAACGAGAGCGGAAGGCATGTTCTGCATGACGACCGTACGGGTTCCCGCCGCACGAAGCCGTCCGAGTGACGGCGCCGTCCGGGATCGACGCGGCCCGCCGGGACGGTCGAGGCGACTACCAGGTCACCGGCAGGTGCCGGGGGCTCCGGGTGAGAGCGCTCCTGCGCCATTCGACAGCCTTGACCGGCACGGTCAGCCGCAGACCGGGGAGCCGGGCGGCCAGCCGGTGCAGGGCGAGGCGGAGTTCCGTACGGGCCAGAGAGACACCCAGGCAGTAGTGCTGTCCTCCGCCGAAAGCGAGGGTGGGATGTTCCAACGGGGCGAACAGGTCGGCGAAGGGGTCACCGGGGAAGGTCGCGGTGTCACGGTTGGCCGCGCCGCGGTCGAGGGTGACGAGGTCGCCGGCCCGGATGGCCACCCCTCCGATCTCCAGGTCTTCGGTGGCGCGCAGCGGGTTGAAGTGCTTCGCGGGGTCGTTGAGCGGGATCAGGTGGGTCAGCCGGTCGGCCAGTGCTCCGGCGGCCGCTTCGTCGCCGCCCAGACGGGCCCAGTCCTGCGGGCGTTCGTCCAGGAGGTAGAGGAGGGCGTTGCCCAGCATGGTCATGGTCGTGTCGTAGCCGGCCGCCACGAGCGTGCTGACGAAGTTGATGAGTCGGGATTCGGGGATGCCGCCTTCGCGGTCGGCGGTCCGTACGAGGGTGCTGATCAGGTCCGGGCCCGGGGTGCTTCGGCGTTCGGCCATGAGGCGGGTGGCGAGTTCGGTGAACTCCCGTGCGGCGTCGGCGGTTTCGTCCTCGGGAACGGAAGGGTCGGGGAAGGCGAGCTCGGTCCATCGCAGCAGCCGGGTGTCGTCGACCTCGTGGACTCCGAGCAGCTTGTTCATGACTGCGATGGGCAGGGGTCGGGTGTAGTGGTCGACGAGGTCTGCGGGCGGGCCGTGTTCGGCGAGGTCGGCGACGAGCCGGTCGGTGACTTCGGCGACCATGGGCGTCAATCGGCCGACCCCCCGAGGGGTGAGGACCCCTTTGGCGGTGTGGCGCAGTCGCAGGTGCCCGTCGCCGTCCTGCTTGGTCATGGCGTCGGGGCTTTCGATGAGGGGCGAGGTGGCCGTCGCCGGCAGCAGGGCTCGGGTGAACCGGTCGTCGGCCAGCACCTGGCGGACGTCGTCGTAGCGGGTGAAGTGCCAGGCCGGGCTGCCGCCGGGCAGCGTTGTGCGCCGGGGCGGGCCGGGGTCGGCGAACGTCAGCCGGTGCAGGGGAAGGGACTTCTCGTCGGCTGTCATGGTCCTCCTGACCCCGGGGTACGCGGACGCGTCATCATCCTGACACCGATCGAACACACAGTACGCAGGTGACTACTTTCAGTGTGTCGCCGGTGCGCCACACTGCGTCCGCGCGGTGCGGCTCCGGTCCGCTTCTCACAACCATCCGGAGCGCTGTGCCTGCAAGGCCATCTGGAAGCGGTTCGCGGCGCCCAGCCGGGCCATCAGGATCTGCAGGCGGCGGAAGAGCGTGCGGCGGCTGATTCCCAGTTCGCGGGCGATGACTTCGTCGCTGGCGCCGCCCGCGAGGAGCCACAGCAGTCGGCGGTCGGCGGGTGGCAGACCGCCGGGGTGCGTGGTGCGGCCGTGGAACGGCAGGGCGTTCTGCCAGGACTGCTCGAACAGCGCCACGAGGGCGGAGAGCAGTCCGCACGGCTGCACGACCAGCATGGCGTTGTGTACGTCGGCCTCTTGGATCGACAACGACACGAGCGCGTACGCCTCGTCGATGATCACGAGTTTGACCGGGACCGATGGCAGTACCCTGGCCTGTTCACCGGCCTTGACGCACGGTTCGATGACGTCCTTCAGGTGGCCCGGGTGCTCCAGCGACTCCCGCGAGTACACAACACGCTGCCTCACACCGCGGGCGAGCGTGGCCAGCGCGTCGTCCGTGGCTCCGGGCAGGGGGAAGTACGGCGGTGACTCGAACTGCCGGATCTGCTCCCGGGCGCTCGCCCAGGCGTGACGCATCCTGGGGCCGATGGCCTCGCCCGTGACGACCTCGACGAGATGGTCGTTGTACGCGGCGAGCCGCTGCCGCCGGAACGACTCGAACGCGCCCCCGACGGTGATGCGGGACTCCTCGATCTCGGCCGCCCGGTGCCGCGCGAGGATCTCCAGGCCCGCGGTGGGCGGAACCGGGGCCACCACGTCCCGGCCTTCCTCGGCCGCACTGGCGAGGCCGGCGTCGACCAGCGCACCGTACGCCTCGGCCAGTTCCGCACCGCTCAGACCGGACGCGGCCTCGATCTCGCTCAGCGGAGCGGGCGCCAGTTCGAGCAGCGCCAGATAGACCCGGCTCGCCGTGTGATCGATTCCCAGAAGCCGGAGAGCCTCGCCGAGTTTCCCGTTCGCCATATGTCTCATTGTCGGTGACTCCGGTCCGGGCCGTGGCGGATCCGTGCCAGTGGCATTTCTGGGCACCGGGCGCGGGCGATGCGGGATACCGTCCGGGGGCCGCCGACGAACGGCGGCAGCGAGGGGCTCCGAGCCGCCGCACCGGGATCAAGGCCGTCCGGACGGCTCGCGCCGCCCCTCGCCGCTGAGGAAACCCACCCGGAAGAAGGTGTACGCCGTGGCGAAAGGCCGCAAGAACGGTCTCTACTCAGGGATCTCCGAGGAACTGTCCGCTCTGATGCGGACGGGGTGGGCGGACACCGAGCGGCACGACCTGCGGCCCGACGAGCAGGCCCCCTACGCGGACCGTCGCCGCGCCGCGCTCTCCGCGCGTTTTCCCGGCGAGCGCCTCGTCGTTCCCTCGGGGAATCTCAAGGTCCGTTCCAACGACGACACCTACCCGTTCCGGCCGTACTCGGGCTACGTGCACATGACCGGGGACCAGGCCCGGGACGGCGCTCTCGTTCTCGAACCCCGTGCGGACGGCGGCCATGACGCCTACTGCTACCAGCTGCCGCGGGACGGCCGGGACAACGACGAGTTCTGGACCGGTTCCACGGCGGAGCTGTGGATGGGCCGGCGCCGCTCCCTCGCCGAGTCGGAGCTCGTGCTCGGTCTGCCCTGCCGGGACGTCCGTACGGCGGCCGACGACCTGGCCGCCGCCTCCGGTGTGCCGACCCGGATCGTCCGCGGTGTCGACCCGTCCCTGGAGGCCGCCGTCACCACCGAGGAGGAGCGTGACGCCGAACTCGAAGAGGCGCTCAGCGATCTCCGCCTCGTCAAGGACGACTGGGAGATCGCCGAGCTTCGCAAGGCCGTGGACTCCACGGTGCGCGGGTTCACCGATGTGATCGGTGACCTCTCCACGGCGATCGCTTCGTCCGAGCGGTGGATCGAGGGCACGTTCTTCCGCCGCGCACGCCTGGAGGGCAATGCCGTCGGCTACGGCTCGATCTGTGCCGCGGGCGAGCACGCCACGATCATGCACTGGACGGACAACGACGGTCCGGTGCGCCCCGGGGAACTGCTCCTGCTCGACGCGGGCGTGGAGACGCACACCCTCTACACCGCCGATGTCACGCGCACGCTTCCCATCAGCGGCACCTTCACACCTCTGCAGCGCAAGGTCTACGACGCGGTGTACGAGGCGCAGGAGGCCGGTATGGCAGCGGTCAAACCGGGCGCCGCGTACCGGGACTTCCACGAGGCGTCCCAGCGTCACCTGGCGGCGCGGCTGGTCGAGTGGGGCTTCATCGAGGGCCCGGCCGACCGTGCGTACGAGCTCGGTCTCCAGCGCCGCTTCACCATGGCGGGCACCGGCCACATGCTCGGACTGGACGTCCACGACTGCGCGCGGGCCAGGAACGAGGAGTACGTCGACGGCGTGCTGGAACCGGGCATGGTCCTCACCGTGGAGCCCGGGCTGTACTTCCAGCCGGACGACCTCACCGTGCCCGAGGAGTGGCGCGGCATCGGTGTCCGCATCGAGGACGACCTGGTCGTCACCGACGACGGTCACGAGAACCTGTCGGCGGGCCTGCCGAGGGCGGCGGACGAGATCGAGGCGTGGATGGACAGGCTCGCGGGCTGACGGAGTCACAACAGGAACCGGACGTACCGACCACGGGCACGGTCGACGCGGACTCGTCACCATCGCTTCGGCGTCGGCCCCGTGGGACTCCCCCGTCCGCAGGACACATGGAAACCTCTCCGGAAAAGGCGACATGATCTGTCGCCTTTAACGTGCACGGTGGCGCCATGGACAAGAACAGGAACACCCAGCAAAGCGGCGGGGGCACCCCGCTCGCCGGCCGGATCGCGCTCGTCGCCGGGGCCACCCGCGGCGCGGGACGTGCTCTCGCCGTCGAGCTCGGCCGCGCCGGCGCCACCGTGTACGTCACCGGGCGCACCACTCGCGAGCACGCCAGTGAGGTCGGCCGGACCACGGAGACCATCGAGGAGACCGCGGAACTGGTCACCGCGGCCGGCGGCACCGGCATCGCCGTCCCCACCGATCACCTGGACGAGGACCGGGTACGCGCCCTCGTCGAGCGGATCGACCGCGAGCAGGGGCGGCTCGACATCCTGGTCAACGATCTCTGGGGCGGTGAGCACCTGCTCATCGGCTCCGTCTTCGGCAAGAAGAGCTGGGAGACGCCGCTCGCCGACGGCCTGCGCATCCTGGAACTCGGGGTGCGCTCGCACGTGATCACCGCGGCGCTCGCCCTCCCGCTCCTGGTCCGCTCCGAGGCGCCCCTGCACGTGGAGGTCACCGACGGCACAGCGGTCTCCAACCGCCGTTACCGCGAGAACCTCTACTACGACCTCGCGAAGAACGCCCCGATCCGGATCGCCTTCGGGCTGGGCGAGGAACTGGCGGAGTACGGGGGGACGGCGGTCGCTGTCACGCCGGGCTTCCTTCGTTCGGAACAGATGCTCGCCCACTTCGGCGTGAGCGAGGAGAACTGGCGCGACGCCGTCGCCCAGGAACCGGGCTTCGCGATCGCCGAATCGCCGCACTACCTCGCCCGCGCGGTCGCCGCGCTCGCCGCCGACCCGGACCGGGCCGCCCGCTGGAACGGGAAGTCCGCTTCCAGCGCAGAGCTCGCCAGGGCCTACGGCGTACGGGACATCGACGGCAGCCGGCCGGACGCCTGGGCGTACTTCGAGGACGTCACGTACGGCGGCAAGGACGGTTCCCCGGACGACTACCGCTGAGCGAGCCTCCGGCCCCGCGCCGCACAGGACGGCAGCGGCCCGCGCAGGCCCGCAGAGGCGGGCGTGCGCGGGCCCATCGGGACCAGCCGCATGTGTGTCTTCACGAAAGGCGCTTGCGCCGCACCTGTCGGCGGTCCCGCTGTACCCGGCGCAATGGCTGATACGGCGGGACCGGGAAAGATGAGTACGGCGGCTCAGGCCCGGGCGGCAGCCGGCCACCGACGATGAGGTTCGACCCCGTCGAGATCTGGAGGCCGCTCCGTGCTCAGCCGCATGGCCGACATCCTGGTGCCGGCTTTCGGCCGCCTGTCGGTGACCACCGACCCCGGCTGCGAAATCGCACCGGGCAGCATCATCTGTGCGAACCACACGTCCCTCGCCGACCCCGCCGTCGTGATCGCCGCGCTGCGCCGCCTCGGTGCCGAACCGGTCGTCATGGCGGCCGCAGGCCTGTGGCGCGTCCCCGTACTCGGCCGCTTCCTCGCCCGTGAAGGGCACATTCCCGTACACCGCGGCGACCGGCGGGCTGCGGCCGCGCTCGACCTCGCCGCCCGCGCCCTCGATCAGGGCAGGTGCCTGCTCATCTACGCCGAAGGCGGTCTGCCCCGCCGCAAGGACGCCGCGGAGGCGGCCCCCGGCAGCTTCCGCAGCGGCCTGGCCAGGCTCGTCGGGCGCACCGGCGCGCCCGTCGTACCGGTAGGCCAGGCCGGCGCGCGGCGGATCACCTCCGGTGGCGTGGTGAAACAGCTCGCCGGCCTGGCGACAGCGCCCGCGCGCCGGCCGGATCTGCACGTCCACGTGGCCGCGCCGCTGGCCCTGGCCGGTGACATCACGGCACGTACCGCGCGGGCCCGTACCGCGGTGACCACGGCATGGCGCACAGCGGCCGCGCACCTCGGCGAGCCCGCCGCGCTCACCGCACGGTTCGCATAGCCGTCGACTCGACGGGGGCCGCCGGCGTACATCGGCCTGTACAGGACTTCTCAGCGCCCCGTCCCGTTCCCCGCCCACACCGTGGGGTGCGGCCCGACCACAGGGCGGCCTGTTCGAGTTGTCCGGCGAGGCGGAGGAGTCGGTCGTCGCGCCCGTATCCGGCGGCGGACTGCATACCGATCGGGAGCCCCGTACCGGTGTCGGCGGTCACAGGCACGGACTCGGCGGGCGTGCCCGCGACGTCGAACAGCATGGTGAAGGGCGAGCGGTCGTGGATGTGGTCGATCCAGTCGAGGCCGTCCAGCGTCTCCGTGCTCTCGGCGCAGGTGCCCAGGGGCACGGGAAGCTCCGGCGGGACCGGACGTTCCCCACGGACACCTCTCGTCTTGCTCAGGCTTCCCGGGTCTCCCGCACCGGCCGGCACCGCCCCGCAAGCAGCCCGTCGGCCTTGCCGAACGGTGCCCCTGGCCGCACCGCGCTTTGCAAGTACCACCGGCCGTTGGCTCATGCGGTGACCCGGGCGATGAACGCCGTGAGGTTCACGACGGTCCGCTGGATCCTCTCCTCCAGGGTGAGTGACTCCGGCAGCCGCGCACCGACGCCCGCGTCCTTCTTGCCCCGTACGTACAGCGGGCAGGCGAGGTCGCCGCACATGTACGCGCCCACGGAGTTGCCCTGCTGTCCGGCCCTGCCCGCTTTCGCGGCGACCATGAGCGAGACGCCGCCGGTGTGAACGGTCATGCACATCGAGCACATGCTGCGCCGCGTCTGCCAGGAGGCGGCGCCGGTGCAGCGCAGGGCGAGTGCTGTCGGGCGGCCGTCCAACTCGGCGACGAGGTAGGCCCGGTCGGGGGCCTGGGGGTCCCTCCAGCCGAGGAAGTCCAGGTCACCCCAGGGCCGTTCGGCCAGGTCGTGGGGGATGGACAGACGCTTGGCCTCTCCCTTGGTGCAGTTCACGAAGGCGGTGCGGATCTCCCCCGCTGTCAGAGGTTTCATGAACGACACGCTAGTTTGCCTAAAACCTTTAGGCAAATGCATAATGGGTATCGCTGAACAGGAGGCAGGTTATGGTCAGAGTGGGACTGACACCGGAGCGTCTGACTCTGGCGGGGGCGGAACTGGCCGACGAGGTCGGCTTCGATCAGGTGACCGTCTCGGCGCTCGCCCGGCGGTTCGACGTCAAGGTCGCGAGTCTGTACTCGCATCTGAAGAACTCCCACGAACTGAAGACCCGGATCGCGCTGTTCGCGCTGGAGGAACTCGCCGACCGGGTCGCCGATGCCGTGGCCGGGCGTGCCGGCAAGGACGCCCTGGCAGCCTTCGCGGACGCCTATCGCGACTATGCGCGGGAGCACCCGGGTCGCTACGCCGCTGCCCGCCTCAGGCTCGATCCCGAGACGGCGGCCGCCAGCGCCGGGGTGCGGCACGCACAGATGACGCGGGCGATCCTGCGCGGCTACGACCTGACGGAGCCGGACCAGACGCACGCGGTGCGGATGCTGGGCAGCGTCTTCCACGGCTACGTCAGCCTGGAACTGGCCGGAGGCTTCGAGCACAGCGCCCCCGACTCCCAGGAGTCCTGGGCCTGGGTCGTGGACTCCCTCGACGTTCTGCTGCGGAACCGGGCCACAACCCCCCGACCGGCCGCCCGCACCGCCGGAGGCGCCGGCTCGTGCCAGGCACCGGCGCATCCGAACACCGGCACATTCCGGAAATCTTGATCACCAGGCTGAGGAAATGAACACCGAGCGCGACACGATCACCACACCTGTCACCACGGACATCCTGCGCGGCCACCTCGACGTGGAAGCCACCGCGCACGGTCTGCTGCCCCATCGTCTGCCCGCCCGGGCGCGCAGGCAGATCCCGGACGACCAACTGGCCGTGGCCGAGGCCCAGCCCTCCGGCGTGCGGCTGGCCTTCCGTACCCGGGCCACCACGATCGAACTGGACACGCTGCCCACCAAGCGCGTCTACCGGGGATTCCCGGCCCCGGCGGACGGCGTGTACGACCTGCTGGTCGATGGCCGTCTCGCCGCCCAGGCCACAGTGGCCGGCGGCAACGTACGCACGATCACCGACATGGTCGCCCAGACCTCCGAGTTGTCACCGGGGCCTGCCGGCACCGCCCGGTTCACCGATCTACCGACGGGCGACAAGGACATCGAGATCTGGCTCCCGCACACGGAGATCACCGAACTGATCGCCCTGCGCACCGACGCCCCCGTCGAGAAGGCTCCGGACAGCGGGCGCAGGGTGTGGCTGCACCACGGCAGTTCCATCAGCCACGGCTCGAACGCGACTCATCCGACCGCCATCTGGCCGGCCCTGGCAGCCGCCCGGGGCCGGGTGGACCTCGTCAACCTGGGGTTCGGCGGCAGCGCGCTGCTCGACCCGTTCACCGCCCGTGCGATGAGGGACGCGCCCGCGGACCTGATCAGCGTCAAGGTCGGCATCAACATCGTCAACGGCGACGTCATGCGCCTTCGCGCCTTCTCCCCCGCGGTCCACGGCTTCCTCGACACCATCCGCGAGGGACATCCGACCACGCCCCTGCTCGTCGTGTCCCCCGTCCTGTGCCCGGTCCAGGAGGACACCCCCGGTCCTCTCGCGCCCGACTTCGACGGCGGCGTCCTGCGGTTCAAGGCGACGGGCGATCCGGCCGAACGCGCCGCCGGGCGCCTGACGCTCACCATCATCCGCGACGAACTCGCCCGGATCGTCGGGCAGCGGTCGGCCGACGACCCGAACCTGTACTACCTCGACGGCCGTGACCTCTACGGCGAGAAGGACTACGCAGAATTCCCACTGCCCGACGAGGTCCATCCTGATCCGGCGGGACACCGCCGCATCGGTGAGAACTTCGGGCGGCTCGCGTTCGGCGAAGGCGGCCCTTTCGCGACCAGAACCGAATGACCAGAACCGAGTGACCAGGACCGGCCGACCAGGACCGGCTGCCCGGGACGGGCGATCTGCCCGGGCAGATCGCCCGGCGTTGCGGCTTCGCCGGACCCGGCCCCTTTTCGGCAGCGGTCCTGCGCCACGTCGGTGTCCGGCCGTCGGTCCACCGCACGGTCTGATCGCCAAGTGGGCCATCCGACGCATGCCCTCGCGCCGCGCCTTCGCCCTGCGTTCGAGGGATGACCTTCGCCTGTCTCCCTGATGGCACACTCCCGGGCGACCCCATGATGGACGGGCTCGCCGGGCCGAAGGATCTGCCGGCCACGACCGTCTGCGCATCCTCGCTTCGTGGACCGCGCAATCCACGCTCAAAAACCAGTGGAACAGCGCCGCTGTGCGCCATTACCTTGCTGCCGACCAAGTTGTCCAGGCAAGGACGTTCCGTTGTACACCGTGTGAGACCCCCCGAGTGCTGATCTGTCGCGCGTCGCGCCTGTGCGCCGCGCTCCTTTCTGCTGCGGACTTTCTCACTGAAACCGGTGTACTTCTGTGCTCGAAAACTGGGTGGTCGTTCCCACCTGCCTGCCGCTCGTTCTCCGTCGCTGCCATTCGTGCGCGTCCGAACGCTTCCGCACCAGCGGCAAATTCCGCGTCAACGCGAACCACAAGCTCATCGACGCCTGGCTCCTCGCGCTCTGTACCACTTGCGGGGAAACCACAAAGCTCACGGTCCTGGAGCGGGTGAACGTGCGCTCCGTACGACCTGAGTTGCTGGACCGGCTGCATGACAACGACCCAGGCCTGGCAGCCGAGTTGCTCCAGGATCCGGTCGTGCGGCGACGTAATCGCATCGCCCTCGACTGGGACAACGCCTGGCGCCTCGACACCGGCGGATCGGATCACCTCGACCGCGAGGTGATCGACGTCTCGGTCCGCTTCGAGGCACGCATCCCCGTCCGCCCGGTGCGGCTGATCGCTGAAGGCTGTGGTCTTTCGCGGGCCGAGGTCGAGAGACTGCTCACGGAAGGGAAAATCGTCTCGACAGTCCGGCTGAACGGCAAGCTCTCCGGCGACTTCGCCTTCATGCTCAAGCGCTGATCCCTCCTCAGGACCCGGGGCCTGTCCGGCAAGACCCGTCGGACAGGCCCCGGTACGGCTCGCGGAGCCGCAGGCGTTCTGGCATCGGTCGCCTGGCTCATCGGGGACATCCTGCTCCTCGGCAAGCCCGTGGCATCGCCCGACGAACATCCCCCATCACCCTGTGGAACACCCGTCCCAACACCGTGGAGCACAAGCCGATGCCATCGCCGTCGCCGTCGCCTGGCAGCCGATCCGGACCGTGGGAAGTCGGGCGACGGATTCCGAGGGCTCGTCAGATTGCGGGTGGACTCCGAGCCCGGACTGCGGGCCCTGGTGGACTGCTTCGCCCGCGGCAGCATCGTCCCGTACAAGGCGTCCGACTATGCCCGCCTGCTGCACGAGTCCTTCCGGCCGCGGCTGCGCTCCCTGCGCCGCGACCCGGCCGTGTCCCCGAGGGTCCGGCGGGGCGCGATGGCGGCGCTGGTGGAGGGTGGCGGTGGCGACGCGCTCGACGACCGTGACCGGGCGGCGGTCGAGCGGCTGATACAGGTGAAGACCCCGGACGAGGTCCCGACGCTTCCGTCGCCGGTCCTCAGCGGCTGGTGGATGGCCGTGCCCGGGGCATCGTACGAGGGTGTCTTCAAGGCTCTGGGCCTGCACGACCGGCGGCCCGTCACGGTCTCCGCCGGTGTTGAGGCGGCAGAGAGCCAGGCAATCCGGGTGGCTGGGCCGGACGGCGCCGACCGCTCCGTGGGGCGGGCCTTCGTCACCCCGGAGCTGGACGGCTGGCGCCTGGTCTTCGGCCCCTTCGACCAGCTCGTCGACGAGCCCTGGGACGGCATGATCGAGACGGTCAAGCGGGTCAGCGTCCACTGCGGCCAGGGCCAGTACTTCTTCCTGGACGACGCGGGCGGCTCCGATGTGTGGATCGTCGCCGAGAACGGCCGGGTGATCCGTCAGTACGCCGCCGAGAGCAGCCCCGAATGGGAGGGCGACCCGCTGCCGTGGGAGACCCTGGCGGTGGACGACCCGGACTTCGACCCCGAGTACGACGAGGCCGCGCCCAACGCGGGGACCGCGGGCGCCCGGTCCGCCTGCGAGTACCTCTCGGTCGACCCCGACGAGGTCGGCCCGGACACCGAGGTGCGCGGCCACGGGTGGCTGGCTGTCACCGCACCGGGCGTCGGCCACGGCGCGTTCCCCGGGACACTCCGTATCTGAGGCACCGCCGCAGTCTCCGGCCCCACCTGCCGGCGTCCCTCCGACCGCTCGACGCGAGCGGTCAGAGTACGTCGTGGTGTGCGCCGCGCCCATCGAGGAGATGCTCCCTGCCCCAGGCGCCCAGCGGGCCCAGTGCCTCATTCAGTGCGACGCCACGCGGGGTGAGGGCGTAGGTGACGCGGCGCACCGCCCCCTCCATCGCCTCCTCCCGGAAGACGATGCCATCGGCCTCCAACTCCCGCAGATGAGAGGCCAGGACCTTCTCGGTCACGCCCGGGACGCCCCGCCTCAGCTCACCGAACCGGCAGGAACCCTCCTTCAGCGCCCACAGGATGAGCACCTTCCACTTACCACCGACCACGTCGATGGCCGCGTCGATGCCGCACACGTACGCGTCTCGCCTGGTCATCCGCTTACTTTAAGGCAACCACCCACAAAAGAGTGCGTACTTGATCACGGCCAGGACGTGAACGAGCCTGATCGGCATGGACAACCACAACACATCCAGGACCCCCGTCACGCTCCTCGGCCTCGGCGACATGGGCACCGCGCTGGCCCGCGCCTGGCTGGCCTCGGGACACCCTCTGACCATCTGGAACCGCACCCCGGAGAAGGCCGGACCACTGGTGGCAGATGGCGCCCGGGCGGTGGCCTCCCCCGCCGAGGCGGTGGTTTCGGCAACCGGTCCCGTCGTCCTCTGCCTGCTGGACGACGCCTCCGTGGGCGAGGCCTTGGACGGCATCGACCTGAACGGCAAGGACGTCATCAACCTGACCACGAACACCCCCGCCCAGGCCCGGCAGCGCGCACGTTGGGCCGAGGAGCGCGGAGCTCGTTTCCTGGACGGCGGGATCATGGCCGTGCCCCCGATGATCGGCCGGCCGGAGACCGGCGGCTACATCTTCTACAGCGGCGACCACACCGTGTTCGAACGCCACCGCCAGGCACTGGAGGCTCCCGCCGGCGCGAAGTTCGTCGGTGAGGACCCCGGCCACGCGGCACTGCACGACATCGCCCTGCTCAGCGCGATGACCGGCATGTTCGCAGGCATCACCCACGCCTTCGCCTTGATGGGGCCGGAGAAGGACCTTGACCGGGCCCGATTCGCCACCCTGCTCGCGGAATGGCTCGGCGCCATGTCCGGAGCCGCCCACGGTATGGCCGCCCAGCTGGAGAGCGGCGACTACACCGAGGGGGTCACCTCCAACCTCGCCATGATGACGGCGGCCAACGACACACTTGTGGCCACGGCGCGGGACCAGTCCGTCGATCCTCGGCTTCTCACCCCCTACATGGAGCTGATGGGCCGGAGAGTGGCCCAGGGCCACGGCGACGAGGGCCTGGCGGGCACCGTCGGCCTGCTCGGCAGCGAATGACGGTTCACTGTGCGTGCGCGGTTCCGAAGCCGGTGAGCAGAACCCCGCCGCGAGGCTGTCGACGCGATCCGCCGAGTCAGGGAGTGACCGTGTAGCTCAGATCGTGGGCTGTCAGCGACGAGGGAGCCAGCCGCAGCCACACCGTGCCGCGCTGATCAGGATCATCATGCAGGTAGCGTACGAAGCGCGAGTCCCAGCGGGATTCGTCCGCGCCCAGATAGCGGACCAACTTGCGGCGCCCACGCGGGACGTCGAAGGGAACGAGTTCGGCACGGCCGCGGGCAATGACCTGGCGGACAAGTCCGGTGGCGACGTCGCACACGTCCACCACGAGCGCGATCCGCGCATCCGCGCCCACTCGGTGGAACAGCTTGGTCCACGGCCCGGTCAGAACCCAGAAGGCGCCTTCCTCCCACAGGAACCACACCGGCCGCACGCTCGGTCCGTCGGTGGCGATGCGTGCGGTGAGCGGCTGCCCGAGGAAGTCGTCGATGTCAAAGGGAGGAGGCGTCATGCCCCCATACTCGTGCTCCCGGCCGCCGCCGAATAGCCTGCGGCGGCCGGGGCCGCGCGGCTCGTCACCAGATCCGGCGTCGTCGTCCCAACCGCCTCCCCGCTTGCTCGATGAGTTCGGGCGACGGATCGGGTCTTCTGCCCCGGTATGACTCGCACCGTCGCCGACATCTCGGTTTCCGTCGACGGCTTCGTCAGCGGCCCCTGCCCCGGCCAACAGTCGGGGCACCGGTGGCGAGGCCCTGCATACCTGGGCATTCTTCGACGACCTCGACGACCGCCGGGTGCTGCGCGAGGCGGCAGCCCGCCCGGGCGCCGTCGTCCCCGGCTGCCGGCTCCTCGACATGGCCGACGGGCCGAACGGCTG
This sequence comes from Streptomyces sp. NPDC048295, assembly GCF_040652135.1. NCBI lineage: Bacteria > Bacillati > Actinomycetota > Actinomycetes > Kitasatosporales > Streptomycetaceae > Streptomyces > Streptomyces sp. NPDC048295. The sequence continues at coordinate 71,213 of NZ_JBEZLL010000028.1, read as the reverse complement.
GAACAACGAAACCGGCTGCGGCGGTGCCGGGCGAGGTCTGCGGGCCGGCGTTCGTCGTCGTGACGAGCACGTCACCGCAGCCGGTGCGGCTCACCGGCCTGTACCGGACGTTCGTCACCACCGGACTGCCCGACTCCGTCGCCACCGCGCGCAGTCGCGCCGAGGCGGCATCGTCGCACAGCGGCAACGGCCTCGGCGTCGGCGTCATGGGCGGCGGCGCCACCATCGGCTCGGCACTCGAAGCCGGGCTGGTCGACACGCTGACGCTGCGTCCGGCGGCCGTCGTGCCGGGCTCCGAGACTCCCCTGTTCGCCGGCGGAACGCCACGCACGCTGGTGCGACGGAACACGATCTCGACATCGAACGCGGCGTATCCGACCTACGACGTCCTCTGGCCACGCCGTACGGTGTGGGTCCGGCTGCGTGGTGGGCTGTCGTGGCCGGACACACCGTGCCGGGGAAGCCGGATGCCCCCTATCGCGTGTTGCGCAGCTTGAGAATGTACGTGGCGGTGAGCGCGACGACACGGTCCTCGTCATGTGCCAGATCCGCGAGGGCACGTGACGCCAGGATCCCCGGAATGTCCGCGAGCGCCTGCGTCAGCCGTCGCCGTGCGGGCGGTGCCATGGTGTCGCGGGCCAGGCGGTCGACGAGCCCGGTGGTGATCCGGTCCTCCGACGCGGGATCACTCGCCAGCGTGCTCAGTACATCGGCCGCGTCGACGTCATTGCTCTCCTCGACGATCATGTCGATGAGCGTCGGGACCGCCTCGGCCGCTCCACGTGCCCCGAGCGCCAGAGCCGCGTACCGGCGGACCACGATGTCGGTGCCGGGGTTCGTGAGAGCGTCGTGCAGCAGGGCGGTCGCCTCAGCGTTCGGAATCTCGGCGAGGCACTGGACGGCACGCTTCCGCACCTCCGCCACGGGCGAGCCGAGGCCCTTCGCCAGCAGTGTCGGCCCGTCCTCGCCCGATTGCGCAAGAGCCCAGCGAAGCGCTCCGGCGACGTTCGGGTCCCCCTCGCTCAGCACGGCCTCGACCAGTGCTTCCACCGGGACGGGCACTGCCTCGACCGCGGACAGGGCCGCTCGCTGTCGCGCCGCCGCGTTCTTCGACCCCAACGCCTGGAGAAGCGTGACGACCTGGAGGACGTCCTCCCAGCCGGCGGGTTCCGCGGCATCGATCCGACGGAGTCGCGTGAGCAGCTCCGTCTCCGCTGCGATGCGGTCTCGCGTCTGGCGGATGAGGTCGTCGACGAGCTCCGCGGGCGCGAAGCCGGGGTCGTCGAGCGCGCGCCCCACATCGCGCAGCGACAGCCCCAGGGACCTCAGGCTCTCGATGTGGAAGATTCGCCGGATGTCCTCGCCGGAGTACTCCCGGTAGCCGGAGCCGGTACGGCCCGTCGGCCGCACCAGGCCGAGCGATTCGTAGTGCCTGAGCATGCGGGCACTGACCCCGGACCGCCGCGCGACGTCACCGATCAGCACTGCCTACCGCCCCTCCTCGCCGGCCGCGCCGAGGGCCACGACGCGCTTCGCCTCCTCGATCGCGAACCCGAACCCGGCATCCGGGTCGCGCCACAGCCTTTCCGTGGCGATCGCGTGCGCCCGCACGCGAGGGTCAGGATCGGTCGTCGCGGCGCCCAGTGCCGGCAGCATCACCTCCCCGAGCGCGATCAGCGCCCGGCTGAGGCTCAGCTGCGTCTCGTGTTCGCCGCGTCCGAGCTGCGTCGCCAACACTATGGCCAACGCGTACTCCTCACCTTCGGGCACCATCACGACCGCCGCCCGCCAGGCGCTGCGGGCCACCTCGTCGTCGGCGTCGGACAGCAGCGCCGATGTGATCGCCGGCCACGCCTGCCGATCCCCGATCTTGGACAGCGTGTGCAGCGCCTGGCTCCGTGCCTGGGCACGTTCCGAGCGGACTTCGCCGAGAAGCACCGGGACCGTCATCGATGCCGTGTGGCGGGTGAGTGCCCACGTCAGCATTTCGCGTACGTAGAACTCGGACTCGACAGCGCATCGCTCGACGAGCTTGCCGATGAATCCCGGGTCCGGGTTCGTGCCGACCGCGAGCGCTGCCTGCAGCCGGACCGACGAGCTGTTGTTCTCCAGTCCCTGGAGGGCCCGCATCGTTTTCGTGTCCTCTTTCGACATGGTCATCAGGACCACCTCCTCGGCCACAGTGAAGTGCTTGTCACTGTGTCAAGGTCAAGCGCCCGAACTCCTGGTGGGAGCCGGCCTCAGGGAGCCGGCCTCAACGCCCGCCGGAGGTCACGGACGCCTTCCCGGCCGAGCCTGACCAGCAGCAACGGCATGAGGACCATGAGTGCGAGCCCGATCAGGACCAGCAAGCCGTACCCCACCCTGTTGCTCGTCACGGAGTGGGTGCTCGCCGTCCCCGGACGTCCCGGCTCGTAGTGGACGCGGATCGTGTCGCCGATGTCCGCGTCACCGCCCTCCCAGAACCGGTACGAGCTCCCGGAGGGCGTGGTGAAACGGACTTCGATCCTCTTGAAGCGGCTTCCCTGGGGGCCTGCCACCGTGTCCTTCGCCTCGACGACTCCGTCGACCGACCGTCCGTGCGCGGCGGCCGCGGAGGCGTCGTTCAGCCCGTCGATTCCCCCACGGACGAACCCGTACCCGAGGACGACGAGAAACGCCACAAAGGCCGTCACGGCCACCCCGCCCACGACCTTCCCGGTGACGCGTGTCCACGCGCCGAACCGGTGCAGCCACCGCCGTCCGCTCACCGGCCGTCACCCCTCCCGTCCACGTCCCCCGGCCCGCCGGGAGTCACTTCCCTGCGCGCATCAGCAGATGCCCCGGCGGAACCGTTCCCCTTCGCACGGCTCACGCAGCATCCGGCCGACCTCGGTGAAGCCGGCCGCACCGGCCGGCCCCCGCGCACTCGTCGACAGGCCACCGGCAGGCCGTCGTCACCTTGTGGTCGAACGCCGTGGTCGGCCACCTTCCGACTCGAAGAAGGCAAGCAGAAGCGTTCCCTCGGGAGCAAGTACCCGGCGGAACTCGGTGGAATACCGGGGCACGCCCTGCGGTGGGGTGTGAATGACCGAATACCAGGACATGATGCCCTGCAGCCTGCCGTCGGCCAGGTCCGGCGCGTCCGTGGAACCGATCTCGAACCGCAGGTCCGGGTATGTCTTGCCGGCGAGATCGATCATCACCGGCGACAGGTCGACGCCGAAGGCGTCCAGCTCCAGTTCCAACAGGTGCGCAGTGAGGTACCCAGGTCCGCATCCGAGCTCCGCGACGAGCCCGGGGGCCGGCTGTCCGCACGGTCTCGGCGAACGCGGCAGACACCGCGCGATCCAGCGGAAGCGCGTCGAGTGAGTCGCGGGCGAGTTCGGCGTAGAGAACAGCTGCGGCATCGCAGGCATCGGCTGTCACACGGTGATACGAGGGAAGTTCAGGCACAGGCGAGGGCGGGGACACCAGGGCCTCCCTGCCACGGATTCCCTTTTGCCTTCCGTTCCTTGTGGGGACTGTACGGTCCCGGCAAGCAACACGTGGTGCCCGGGAGGACGCCTTGACGGGTCTCCCGGGCACCACGAACGGAGCAGTGGCGCGGATCAGTCCACGACGTAGAGCTTCTTCGGCCAGCCGACGTGGTCCAGGCGCTTGAACAGGTCCTTGATGTTGGTCGGGTTGAGCTTGATGCAGCCGTTGGAGTAGTAGTCGTTGGGGCCACTGTCGGTCCACCGCTCGGACTCGACGGTGCCCTGCTTGCCGTTCGGCTTCATCTCGCTGTGGATGAACAACTCGGTGCGCTTGGTGCCGTTGTGGCACGTGCGGTCGGAGATCTTGATGACGAAACCGTTGATGATGCCGTCGAAGTTCTTGCGGTGCCACTGGACGGCGTACGGCTTGCTCGCCCCGGCGTTGGGCAGCCAGCCCTTGCCGACGGCGCAGGTGTTCTTGACCTGGCCCGAGCCCGCCTTGTACGTCTTGATCACCTTGTCCCGGCCGGGCGTGCGCTTGACCAGTTCGAGGCGGGAGTTGGTGACCGAGCCCTTGTTGAAGCGCAGGTAGTAGGCGTCGGTCGTCCGGGCGGAAGCCTGGACGGTCGCCCGGGTCTCGGTGCGCGCCTGCGCCGTGGCCGCCGTGGTGGCGCTCGGGCCACCGACGAGGACGGCGGCGAGCGCGAGGGGGATGATGCGTGCTGACCGTGCGTTCGTGCGCATGGGAACACTCCTGTGTGACGTGTGGCTGTACGTGACTGATTCGCCGGCAACACCGACCCTGCTGGCCGGGGGCACCGTCCGGCAAGGAACCTCCGGTGTCCCGGACAGTCCGGAGATGTCCCGGCCGGTCAGCGCCGCTTCCCGGACAGAGGTCCGGGCCTCGGCAGAGCCTTCACCGCCTGTCGGACGGAGGAGAGGGGACGCCGCCATGGACACCACGGAGGGTGTCGGGCCCGAACGCGCGTACCGCGTCGCGCAGTTCACCGGCAGGGTGGGAAGGGAGCGGCATGGTGAAGCGGAAACGGCTGCAGCCCATTCCAGAAACGTGCCGTACGGAATCGGGGGCGCGACGGTCCGTCAGCCGTCGCGGTCCGTCCGGGCCCTGGCCCTGGCCCGGTCGCGGCCGCGGCCGCAGTCGCAGTCGCAGTCGCAGTCGCAGTCGCAGTCGCAGTCGCAGTCGCAGTCGCAGTCGCAGTCGCAGTCGCAGTCGCAGTCGCGGAACCATGCACCCGTCCGCACCAGCACCGCGGCTCCCGCCCTGTACGAGGGCAGCCACAGGGGCGTCGTGGCCGCCAGGCAGTCGGCAACCCATTGCGCCGCGTTGCATTGTGCTGTGGACCGGGTGGGGCCGTCAGGCCTTGAGCTCTCGGAGCGCCGGGATGCCTGCCATCAGGCGGATGGCGTCCCAGAGACGAAGGGCGTCCGCACGGGCGGGAACGGTGTCGAGGACGGGGCCGAAGAACGACCGCTCATCGCCGTCGGGTGCGGTGACGGTCAGGACGGGGGTGCCGATCCCGGCGTCGATGCGGTCGACACCGGCGTGGTGGGAGGCGCGCAGCGCAGCGTCGTACTCGGTGGTGGTGCCGGCCTCGGCGAGCCCGGTGGGCAGGCCGCTGCGGTGCAATGAGCCTCCGCCAACTTGAAGTCGCAGGTCAAAGGGCTGGTGTGGCCGATCCTCAGGGCGCTCATGCTGGTCGTGGGCGGGAGCCCACGGCGAAGATCATCCGTCAGCGGTTGACTTCGAGGTTCGTCAGAACAAGCAGGGCTCGCAGGAGCTGGGTGGCGCGGGCGGGGTCGGTGCGGAGCTTGGTGAGGATCCGCCAGTTCTTGAGGTGGGCGAAGCCGGCACTCTGCTCCCCGCCCCGCCCCTGTCAGACCGGCCCGATAGTGTGACCGCCATGAGCGACGGCATCGCGTGGATAGGCGCACAGCAGACCACCCCCACCCCGCCCGGTACCCGTGGCATGTACGCCGGGATCTCCCTCACCCTCGCCCGAGGTGTCGATCAGGACGAGTTCCTCATCAACCTCGGCGCTGACCTCGACGAGCTGAGCGAGCGCGTTCCCCTGTCCGAGCTGCGCACCCGGCCCCTCCCCGACGCACCGCCCACCGCACAGTTCAGCTACGCCATGTACGGCACGTGCGGGGATTGGACGTACGTGCTGGAGAACGACCACATGGCCACCTGGGCAGGCGGCTACCAAGGCAAGGTCAAGTCCATGACCCCCTGCCCGGATGAAGAGATCCTGTGCCTGACCGTCAACCGGTACAGCCCGCCCGCCGCGCTCATTCACGCCCCCGGTGACGGGCGCGCCTACCGGGCCGAGTTCGGCACCGCCACCGGCCGGGGCGGCTTCCTCGACCTGGCGCTGACCGCCGAGGGCGCCGTGTTCCCCTCGATCCCCGATGCCAGTGAGGCCGAGGTGGTGGCCTACCACGAGGAGCACGGGCCGCGCCTGCCGGAGCTGGTGTTCACCGCCGTCGGCAAGTACACCGACGTCGTCATTGACCAGGCCGCCGTGATGGCCGGCGACCTCCCCGCCGTCCACCTCCTGATGTCCTGACCCCGCGCACACAGAAGCGGCCCCCACCCAGAACCCGGGTGGGGGCCGCTCGCTGTTGTGCCGGGTGTTACTGCGCAGCGAGCTGGCAGATCACCGGCTGACCGCCGCCGACACCGTACGTGCAGGTGCCGCCGTCATCCATGCGCGTATCCAGCCAGTACGCATCCTTGTCCTTGATGCGCATCTGCTTCATGAAGTTCGCGAAGTGGCCGCCCATGGATTCCTGGTTGTGCATGCCCGAGATCGCCGCCCGGCCACACACCTCGTTGAACGTGGGGTCAGCCCCGTTCTGCGAGAACAGGTGGATCATGCTGCCGTGCTTCTTCGCGTACATCGAAATGCACGCATCCCCGCTGGGGGTGGTCTTCCCCGGCGGGATCGCCGGGTTGATGCCGCCCTCGGTGGACGACATGCCGCCGCTGTTGTACGACGAGGCAAACGCGAACTCGTCACAGTTCAGGGTGTCGCCCGCGTCGACCAGGGCAGAGGCGTCACCGTTGTTCGCGGCCCACCCGGTGGGGCAGATCCGCCCACGGGAACGGTTGTTCTGCGCCTCGTCGCCCATGTAGTACAGGGGCTTTTGATCCGTCATCGAACCCGGGTGCTTCGGCGTGGCCTTCTGGATCAGCCACGCGTGCGCGGCGGCCTGCGGGAACGCCTTCGCGTTGAACGTGTACGTCGGAGCGACATTCACAAACACGCAGCCCGGAACGGACCCGGCCGGAGCGTCCGCGGCAGGGGTGTCGCAGCGGATACGGTCGAGATCCTCGGTGCCGCCGTCGTAGTCAAGCGACCACTGGTAGCCGGTCTTGAACGGGCGGATCTTCCCATCGGCGGGGAGAATGTTCGCGTCGATCTGAATGTCCGGCTTGAAGCGGTAGTCCGTACCGGCCAGCGACGTATCCCACGTGTACGGCGTCGTCAGCGTCGCCGAGTGCATCTCACCCGGCACCCACCACGGCTTACCCTTCCACGCCGTCACCGGCTGCTCCTGCGGAGTACAGAAATTCTCACACAGGTGGTTCCAGCCCACAAAGTTGATCTCACGGAACGCGGGCGGGATCTGCTGCGCGGGCTCGATCGTCAGGTGCTCGGTGAACGTGTTCTGTCCGTCAAGCTCGATCATCCGCAGGAACATGAACTTCGCCACAGCCTGCGGCACACCGTCCATGCTGATGATCACCGGCACCGACCGCACATCGCACTCAATGAACCGCGTCGCGAGGATCGATTCAAAGTCGGTGTTGCACCACTCCACCCCGGCCGTCGCCGCAGCCACACCCGCCTTCGCGGACGCGTGGGGCGCCTTGCCCTTGGGCGCGGGGGTCGACTTCCCGAAGCACACCTGACGGCCGGTCTCATCCGGCTCACTGCACTGCTCCACCGCATCCTTCGCCGCGGCCGTGGCCCGCGCCGACAGCGGCGTACCCGGCTGGCCGAGAGGCTTCGTCTGGTAGTAGTGCGGCTGCTGCGCGTCGAAGTGGTTCGGGTTCGGGCTCGCATAGTTCGGTGTCGGCAGGGTGAGATCCACGGGCAGCTCCACACGGAACTTTGCCCACGGAGACCACACCGTCTCGTACAGCGAGCCGTCGTAGGCGTTGGTGCGGAACACGTAGTTCGTGTTCAGCGCCAGCTTGCCCGCCGGAACATCAACCTTCGCCGTGCCCCCCGACGCCACATACGGGGAGACGATGACCCCATACGTGGAGTCGTTCAGCTTGACCTTGGTGACCGGGTTCCCGGCAGCATCCGCCGTCCACACCTCGAACGTGAGGTTGACCTGATCCCCGTCGGGGTCGGTCACCGTGTTCGTGAGCTGCACCTTTTGCGAGGCCACCCGCTGGAACCCGCCAGGCGCCGCGTTCCGCGACAGCGGCGCAGCCTTGGGAGTCTTGCCCGAGGCAGGACGCGCGCCCGCCGTGGCGGCCCGCGTCGACTTCTCCGGCCCGTGCACCTTGGGCGGTGCCGCATTGGGGTCGGGCTTCGCCGCCGCGGCCGGGGCCTCGGCGGCCTCGGCCACCCCGCCGGCACTGAACAGCAGCATCGCCGCCGTGCCTATAGCCACCCGGGAAAGAACGTTTTTCCTTCTGGATTTGGACGTGCCAAACAAGACATGTCCCTTCTGGCCCCACCCCCGCACCCCGGAGGCAGGACATTGCTGGTGTGTCGCGCCGCCCCCTTTCCTACGTAGGTAGACGACCCATCAGCAACACGCCCAACCTGGGCGGTTCGTCTTTATCCGCCGCTAACGGACGTGATCCACGCCACGGTTGTACGTGCACGCGTAAGAACCCTGCGGGGGAGTTGTGGAAAGCTGCGACCATGTACCTCTTCGTCACCGACCCCGACCACCCCGCGTGCGGCATCTGCCCCTCACGCCGCCTGCGCCGTGAGGGCCTGGATGCCGCCGCCGGCACCCACCTCATCTGGGCAGACATTGCCGAGGACCTCGGCTACTCCGAAGAGCTGGAGCCACTGGTCCACTGCGCACACAACCTGGACGGCTGGGAGGAGAGCTGGGGAGTCTTCTTCGAGGAACTCAGCAGGGAAGCAGTCGAAGTAGCAAAGCAGTTCTTGAACAAGCGCTCGGCAGCAAAAGCAGGGAGCTGAGCGTCCGGTTCTTCCCCGCTGAGGATCGTCGGCCCTCTACGATCCGGTGCATGCTGGATCCCGAACTGCTGGAACGGATCACCGCGCGGCGTGCGGAACTGGACGAACTCGAAGACCAGCTGGCCAAACAGCTGGCGGAAGTGCGGGCCGAACGGGACGAACTCGGTGTCGCCGAACGGGTCCTTGAACGGATGACCGAGCAACTCGCCGAGGAACGTTCCTCAGCCCGTCCGGTGCCCGGGCAAGTGGGTGGCCGGGCGGTAGTGCTGATCCCGCACCGCGAACCGGGCGCGGAGGAGGATTCGCTCCCGCCGGACTACCAGCGCATCATCGCCGCCGTGCGGCAGGCCGCCGGACCGGTCATGGCCCGTGAGGTCGGCGAGGTGGTGGGGGTGGACGTCAGCGTGAAGTCCAAGCTGGAACCGCTACGCGGCAAGCTGGCCAGACTCGTCGACCGCGGCTGGCTGCGGAAGCTGCCAGACGGCCGGTTCACCACCCGCCTGTGACCAGCAGCACCGCCACTCGGAGCGGCTCAGCACGCGCGTAACCAGGGTGCCCCCGGCCGCCGTTGGAATTGTGTGGCGAATACCAAAGAGCGCGCCGAGGACACCTGCCAGCTTGTCTAACAGTGCCTTCTGCCGCTGTCCACGCGCACCGTCAACCACCTGGCCGACCTGCTACGGCGTCATCTGAAGACGATACGGTCACGCTGGCGGATCCTGCCGCCCGGGAAGATCGCGGTGATCGTCCTGGCCGTCCTGCGTCACGACCAGCGCTTGGCCGACATGGCCAGCGGCAACGACGTGTCCGAGTCCACGGTCCGCCGCTGGCGCGACGAGTTGATCGGACTGCTCGCCGCCCAGGCCCCGCGCCTGGACCGCGTCCTGAAGAAGGTCGTCAAGCAGGGCGCGAAGGTGGTCCTGATCGACGGCACTCTCATCCGCACCCAGCGCCGTACAGGCAAGGCCGACCGACGGAACTGCTCCGGCAAGCACCGAACTCATGGCCTGCACTTCCTCGCCCTGACCGACGAGAACGGTCGCCTGATCTGGATATCCGCCGCGCGGCCTGGCCGCACCCACGACAACACCGCCGCCCGCCACGACCGCATACACGGGCGGGGATCCACAGGTAGCCGTGCGGGTCGCCGTCGGGGTCGTCGTCGCGGTGTTCGTTGAGCACCGACAGGCTCATCACGTGCCGACGCACCCGAAGCGGCGTCTCTTCGGCGATCCGCGCGACCCATCGCACGGTGTGGCGAGTGAGCGGGCAGGCGGGGTCGAGCCAGACGTCGATGCCCCAGCCCGTCACCGCGGTCTCGGTCGCAGTCGTGGTCGTGGTCGGCCGGTCGGTCATGGCTGCGTACTCGTCCCGTCGGTCATGACTGCGGCGATCAACCCCCGTCACGTACGTCGTCGACGCCGCCCGTGCCCTGTTCGCCGGACACTTCCTCAATGCCTCCGTGCTCCACGGCCTCATCGCCGCCACGGCACTCGCGACCACCGGGCTGATCCTGTCCACCCGTGCCATGAAGCGTTGCGGCCGGCCGATGGGGCCCGCCTGACCGGCCGGGTTGCCCAGGAGACGGTGAACACCGTGGAGCGGTCGGCGGGCCTGGCCCGGCCCATGGCCCGCCTCGGCGCGGAAGGGCGTCCTTGAGCCGCTTCAGGCCGGCAGAGCGTTCTCCAGCCGTGTCAGCTCGGCCGGGCTCAGCTTGAGCTCCGTGGCGCGGGCCGAGTCGGTGATGGAGGCCGGGCGGCTGGCCCCCGATACCGGGATCACTGCCGGGGAGCGGGCCAACAGCCACGCCAGGGCGACCTGTTGCGGACTGACGCCGTGGTCGGCCGCGATGCGGTGAAAGGCGGTACCGGCGGAGGTCGGACCGGCGGGGCCGTCGAGGGAACTGCGGGTGATGCCGCCCAGCGGGCTCCAGGGCAGGAAGGCCAGGCCCAGCCGGGTGCTCAGCCGCAGCTCGGGCTCGCTGTCGCGCATGGCGGGCGAGTACCGGTTCTGTACGGAGACGAGTCCGTCGCCGAGGATCTGATGCGCCTGACGGATCTGTGCTGTGGTCACGTTGGAGATTCCGGCGGCGCGGATCGTGCCGGCGTCGAGCAGTTCGCGCAGTGCGCCGACGGACTCCGCCCAGGGCACGGCCGGGTCCGGCTTGTGCAGCTGGTACAGGCCGATCGCTTCGACGCCCAGACGTTCGGCGGAGGCCTCGGCGGCCCGCTTGAGGTGTGTCGGGGTGGCGGTGACGGTCCAACTGCCGTCGCCGGGGCGGCCGCGGCCGCCCTTGGTGGCCACCAGGACGCCGGAGGTGTCGCCGCCGTACCGGGCCAGGGCGCGGGCAATCAGCAGTTCGTTGTGGCCCACTTCGCCGGCGTGCCAGTGGTAGCTGTCGGCTGTGTCGATGAACGTGACGCCGGCGTCGAGGGCGGCGTGGACGGTGGCGACGGCCCGCGCCTCGTCCGGGCGGTTCTCGATGGACAGCGGCATGGCACCCAGGCCGATAGCACCGACGGCGGTGTCTGCGATGGTGCGGTACTGCACGGCAGGTTGATTCCTCGGGCAGTGGGTGACGGTCTTCGGCCAGTGAGTGACGTTCATCAGGGGGTAAGCGACGTTCTTCAGACGGTGGGTGACGGCTCGGCGGTGAGGGCTTCGGGGGCAGCAGCGGCTGTTTGCATGCCCTGATCCTGGACACCTACTGTCATCAATAGAAGTGCCGACATGCTGGAAGCGCATTAAGGAAAACTGTTGATCGATGTGCAGCGGCTCCGCATCCTGCGGGCAGTGGCGAAACACGGCAGCTTCAACCGGGCGGCCACCGCCCTGCACCTCACCCCCTCGGCCGTCTCCCAGCACGTGGCCGCCCTTGAACGCAGTCTCGGTGCCCAGGTCGTCGCCCGCAGCACCCGAGGTGTCACCCTCACCCCGGCCGGCCGGATCATGGTCGGCGCCGCCGAATCCGTCGCCGCCGAGCTCGAACACGCGAGACAGCAGGTCGACCGGCTCAGCACCGGGCGTACCCGGCTCACCGTCGCCACCTTCACCAGCGGCGGCAGGCTCCTGCTGCCCCGCGCCCTGACCCGGCTCATGGCAGCCCACCCCGGCACCGTGCTCCACGTCAGGGAGGGCGAACCCGAGCACACCCTGCCGCTCGTCCGCCGGGGCGCCGTGGACCTCGCGCTCGCCTACCATTTCGACGGCCCGCTCCCCGCCGGGCCGGGCCCCGGCTCCGGCTCCGGCTCCGGCCTGGAGTGGACCCCGCTCCTGGAGGACCCCCTGCACGTCGTCCTGGAGCAGGGGCATCGGCTCGCCGACCGCGACGCGCTCGACCTCGCCGAACTGGCGGCCGAACCCTGGGTGCTCGGCTGTCTGAAGACCGAGGCGTACCTGCGCCGCTACGCCGAGCGCGCCGGCTTCGACCCGGAAGTGCGCGGCACCACCAGCGACTACTTCTTCGCCCGCTCACTCGTCGCCGCCGGCATGGGAATCTCGCTGGTCCCTTCCATCGCGCTGGATCCGGAGATCGCCGGCCTGCGTACCGTCCCGATCAGGCCGCCGGGACCGGTCCGGCACATCGGTGTCGCCGCGATCGGCCGCAGGGACCGTCCCCACGTCACAACACTCGTCCAGGCCCTTCGCGAGCAGGCGGAACAGCGGCACGAGGGGCGCCGAAGTCCCCACCGCCGTCGGTCCGATCCGTGACAAGGCCCTTCCGGCCGCCCCGTACTCCCGCACCCGCCCGGTCCGCGGTCCGGTCGTACCCCGCACCGGCGAATCCGGTCGTCATCCGGCAAGGCCCCACGGCCGCAGCTTCTCCGGGTTGCGGACCACCCAGATCCGGGTGATACGCCCTTCGGAGACGTCGAACGAGGCCACGGTCATGACGACGCCGGCCCGCTGGGCCACCAGGCCCGGTACACCGTTGACCGACCGCTCCAGCAGTTCGAGCCCGGGGGCCTTGTCGGCGATGGCGACCATGTACTGGGCGATGCGCCCGCCGCCCTCGACCGGGCGCAGGACGGTGCCGACCATGCCGCCGCCGTCGGCGGTCATCACGGCGGCCGGGTCGAGGAGCCCGACGAGGGCGGCGATGTCCTTGGTCTCCCAGGCTTCCTTGACGCGCCGCACCACATCGGTCCGGCCGCTCGTCGGCACCGGGGCCCGCGCGGCACCCACCCGCCGCCGGGCGGAGGACGCCAGTTGCTTGGAGGCGGCGGGCGTCCGGCCGAGAACCTCGGCGACCTCGGCGAACGGGTACCGGAAGACGTCGTGCAGGACGAACGCCACCCGCTCCGCGGGCGTCATCGACTCCAGGACGACGAGGAAGGCCATGGCCACCGACTCGTCCAGGACGATCTGGTCCGCGGGGTCCGCGGGGCCGGCGGGGTAGGCGCCGCCCGCGTGGTCCCACTCGGTGCGGTCGGGCAGCGGCTCGGGCAGCCACGCGCCGACGTAGCGTTCACGGCGTGCCCGCGCCGAACCGAGCAGGTCCAGGCAGATGCGGCCCGTCACGGTCGTCAGCCAGGCGCCCGGGGACAGTATCTCCTCCTGCCGGCTCCGTGACAGCCCGTACCAGCGTGCGTAGGCATCCTGTACGGCGTCCTCGGCCTCGGCCACCGAACCGAGCAACCGGTAGGCGACATTGATCAGTTGGCGGCGCTCGCCGGCTATCCCGTCCGTGCTGGTCCCGACAGTCCCCATGCTTCCGGCCGCCCCCTCGCCTTACCTTTTGCAGGCCCGCTTCGTCGGACCGGTGAGACTTTATCGATCCACTGCCCGAGGGCGGAAAAGGGGACTGTGACATGACCACTCAGATGACGGCGACGGCGGGTGCACGGCGCGGCGCCTCGTTCCTTCAGGTCGCGATCGCCCTGCAGACCCTGACCATCTTCCTCCAGGCGGTCTCCGCCGGTCTGCTGCTGACCGCGTCCTACGGAGAGACTCTGCACAGTGTCGGCGCCCGTGTGATGTACGCGGCGTCGATGCTGTACGTGCTCGCGGCGGTGCTGGCGTGGAAGCCGGGCGGCGGCTCTCCCCGGCCTGTCTGGCAAGCGACGGGATTCCTCGTACTCGCCTCGGTCCAGGTCGTGCTCGGCATCGCGCACGTCCCGTCGGTCCATCTCCCCCTGGGTGTCCTGATGTTCGGTCTGAGCGTGCTCGCACTGGCCCGGCGCTGAGGTCCGGTACGGGGCAAGGCACCGGGCCTGCGGGATCAGCCGGAACGCTTCTCGCACATCGTCCGGTCGCCGGCCCGGGGGTGTGGCGTCGGCTGCTGCCCGGCCGTCTCGTCACCGCCGCCGTCCTTCGGGCGCGACATGTCGTCGGTGCCCGGGTGGCGCCGGGCCGATACGACGAGGCAGACGACGGCGCCGAGGAAGACCACGACAGAGGTCCAGTTGTTCAGGCGCAGGCCGAGGAACGTGTGGGACTCGTCGATGCGCAGGTACTCGGTCCAGAACCGGCCGGCCGTGTAGGCGGCCACGTACAGCGCGAAGGTCCTGCCGTGACCGAGCGCGAACCGGCGGGCCGCCCAGAGGACCAGTACGGCGACGCCGATGTCCCAGAGGGACTCGTAGAGGAAGGTGGGGTGGTACGTCGCGATGTCGAGCATGCCGGACGTACGGTGCGCGCGGTCGATCTCCAGGCCCCAGGGGAGCGTGGTGGGGCGGCCGTAGAGTTCCTGGTTGAACCAGTTGCCCAAGCGGCCGATCGCCTGGGCCAGGGCTATCCCGGGGGCGACCGCGTCCGCGTAGGCCGGGAAGGAGATGCCGCGACGACGGCAGCCGATCCACGCGCCGACCCCGCCCAGGGCGATGGCGCCCCAGATGCCGAGCCCGCCCTGCCACACGTACAGGGCTCGGATCGGCTCGCCGTGTTCGCCGAAGTACGCGTCAGGGCTGGTGATCACGTGGTAGAGCCGTCCACCGACGAGGCCGAACGGCACTGCCCAGATGGTGACGTCCGCGATGACGCCCTGGTCCCCGCCCCGCGCGACCCAGCGACGGTTGCCGAGCCGGATGGCCACGAACACGCCCAGGATGATGCAGAGGGCGTACACCCTCAAGGGAACCGGGCCGAGGTGAAGGACGCCGGTCGAAGGGCTGGGAAGGTAGGCGAGATCCATGGTCACTCCGTAGAAGCGGAACTCCGGGCTCAGGGACAGCGTCTGAGAGCTGCGCCGAGTGCGGCGATCCAGATCAGCAGCAGGGGCAGCGAAATGAACGCCGCCGGGGCAAGGGCGGTGGACAGGAGCAGGTAGCCGATGCCGGACACGGTGATCGTGGCGGCGAGGGCCCAGCCGGTGACGAGCTCCCGACGCCGCAGCAGTGCGCCGTGCCGGGAGGCCGCGCAGGCAGCCGCGGCGAGCACGGCCAGCGCCAGCATCTTGGCGCCGTCCACACGCTGGACCACTTCGAACAGCGTGCCGGTCCTGCCCGGTGACGCCGGATCAGCTCCAGGTATCGCGATCAGTTCCAGGACGAGCTGCAGGAATGCGAGCGCCCCCGCGACCACCCCGGCCCGACCGGCCGGGCGAGCCGCGGCGTTGCCGGTGCGACGGGCCCGGTCGAGCAGCCCGGACCCGACGACCACCAGGCCGGCCGCCGCGACGCCGTGAACGAGCAGCGCCTGGACGACAGCCTGGACCGGCCGGTCGGCGTACGCGGTGGCGATCCGGGCAGGTGTGTCACCGACTTCGGGTGCGGCTCCCCATCCGGCGGCGAGCCCGAGCAGCCATGCCGCGGCATGTGCGTACCCGGCGGCGCGGGCGGTGGTACCGGTGGCCGGCTCCCCGCCGATCGTGGTCATGCGGACTCTCCCCCGGGGTCGTTGCGGATCGCCTGGGCGAACGCCTCGCAACCGGTGCGCCATGCGGCGTCCACATCCGCGTCGGTGGGGAAGCGGCCGTCGAGTTCGAGTACGACCATGCCGTGCGCGAAGGCCCAGAACGAGCGCGCGATGTCGATGTCGCCGTGCACCGCACGGGCCAGCGGCATCGCCGCGCGGTCTTCGAGTCCCGCGGGAAGCGCGGCGCGGGCGAGCGGCCGGGTGTGGGTGATGCGGTAGAGATGCGGGCCGGCGAGAGCGTGCCGCCGGTAGGCGCGGGCGAGCACGAGCAGGGGCGGTTCGGCGCCGATCCCGGCTTCGGCGGCCTCCAGGTCCTCTGCCAACCGGGTCATCCCCTGCGCCTGGAGCCCGGCCTCGACGGCGGCCTTGTCAGGAAAGTGCTTGTACAGGGAGGGCGCCCGGATGCCGACGCGCTCGGCGATGCGCCGCATCGACAACGCGTCCGGCCCTTCGGCGTCGAGCAGTTCCCGGGCGGCCGCCATGATCTGCTGCGCGCGGTCGGCCACGGCGGGCCGTCCCGAGGCGCTGCCTGCTGGAACGGTGTTCACTGCGGCCCCCTCACCTTGTCACCGGCTGACACGGCTAACAGCGTTAGCCGTGTGGCGTCACATTATGGCTAACAGCGTTAGCCGTCAAGGGTGAAAGGCGCCGGACCCGCAAGGCTGCCGGATACACCGGTCGTCGGCCCGTGGCAGCGCTCAAGTCCCCTCCTGACACGCCAGCAGCTCCATGGCCGCCTCGGCGGTCAGCTCGGCAGTCGGCCGCGCGTCCAGCCCGGCTCCCCGCTCGTCCGGTTCGAGCGGTTCGAGCGCGGCGAGCTGCGAGTCGAGCAGTGCCTTCGGCATGAAATGGCCGGTGCGGTGGCCGATCCGCTCCGACAGCAGCTCGCGGTCGGCCGTCAGATGCAGGAAGAAGACGCCCGGACAGGCCGCTCGCAGGGTGTCCCGGTAGCGCCGCTTCAGTGCGGAGCAGGCCGTCACGCAGCCGGTACCCGCCGCCTCGCGTTCACGCAGGCTGCGTCCGATCGACTCCAGCCAGGGCTGACGGTCCGTGTCGTCGAGCGGGACACCGGCCAGCATCTTGGCGATGTTGGCCGGCGGGTGGAGGTCGTCCGCCTCCGTGAAAGGGATGTCCAGCCGCATTGCGAGAAGTCGGGCCACCGTGGACTTGCCGGTGCCGGAGACCCCCATGACGACGATGCACGGGGAGCTGTGCCCGGTGCCGGAGGCCGTCATGTGGCCGCTTGCTCGTCCAGCACTTCTTCTCGCCGCTTGCGGCCGTTCCCGGACCACCGGCGCGGGGGCGGGCCCTGCGAGCCGGCCGGGTACTCCTCCAGCGGAACGAGGTCCTTCTCCCAGGCGGAGAGCACGGGCTCGACGACCCGCCACGCCTCCTCGGCCTCGTCGCCGCGAATCGACAGGGCGGGGTCCCCCGTCAGGACATCCAGCAGGAGCCGGCCGTAGGCGGGCAGTCCCTGGGGTTCCATCTCCGCGGTCAGCGAGAGCGGAACGAGCTCATGGGCATGGGTGCCGAGGGCTGTCAGATCCAGGGTCAGCCCTTCCGGTTCGAGCGCGAAACGGAGGACGTTGGGCAGGGCCTCTCCGCTGTGGCCGAAAGGCAGATGCGGCACGGGGCGGAAGCGCACCGCGACCTCCTTGCGGTCCTCCTCGAGCGCCTTGCCGCTGCGGAGCCGGAAGGTCGTTCCGGTCCAGCGCCAGCTGTCCAGTTCCAGTTCCACCTCGGCGAAGGTCTCGGTACGGCGCCGCGGGTCCACGCCTTCCTCGTCGGCGTAGGCGGGAATCTCGCGGTCACCGATCCTGCCGGGCAGATAGCGCGCGCGGCGCGTACGGTGCACGACGTCGTGCTCGGTCAGGAACCGCACGGACCGCAGTACGTCGACCTTCCGGTCCCGCAGGTCCCGCTCGCCGAGGGTGATCGGCGGTTCCATGGCCACCAGGCAGAGCAGCTGCAGAAGGTGGTTCTGGAGCATGTCCTTGAGCGCCCCGACGTGGTCGTAGTAGCCGGCCCGTCCTTCCAGCGCGAGGGTCTCGTCCCAGACGATCTCCACCTCGGCGATGTGGGTGCTGTTCCAGATGGGCTCCAGTACGCGGTTGGCCAGGCGGCTGCCGAGTACGTTCTGCACGGTCGTCATGGCCAGGAAGTGATCGACCCGGAACACGGCCTGCTCCGGCACGAGTTCGGCGAGCAGCCGGTTCAGCTCCTGCGCACCGGCCAGGTCCTCGCCGAACGGCTTCTCCAGCACGATCCGGCTCCCCTTCGGCAACCCTGCCTCGTGCAGCGCGGTGACCACGCGGGGGAAGATCGCCGGGGGAAGTGCGAGGTAGACGGCGACGGGTCCGTCGCCCGCGATGGCCGCGGCGACGTCGGCCGGGTCGGTGGCATCGGCACGCAGATAGCGGGCCGAGGCCGCGATCGCCTCCCTGGCCCCGGACGGACTGGACCCGCCGTGGCGGTCGAGCTGGTCGGCGATCCACTGCCGGTACCGCTCGGTGTCCCAGTCCTCCCGGCTCGCGCCGGTCAGCTGCAGCTGGTCACCGAGGTGCCCCGCCGCCTGCAGGGCGGCCAGCGCAGGCAGCAGAAAGCGCGCGGTGAGGTCTCCTGTCGCGCCGAAGACGGCGAGCCGGTTGATCATCCTTGTACGCCTGCCTTCGCTCGGGCGAGGTTCACCCCGCTGGCGATGATCCCGATGTGGCTGAACGCCTGGGGGAAATTGCCCATGAACTCTCCTGTGGACGGATTGATCTGTTCCGACATCAGCCCCAGCGGGCCGGCCCGCGCACACAACGAGGCATACAGTGCGTCGGCCTCCTCGATCCGGCCCTGACCGACGAGGTTGTCGACGAGCCAGAAACTGCACAGGACGAAGGCGCCCTCGTCGCCGGGCAGGCCGTCGGAGGTCTCCTCGTGCGAGTAGCGGTAGAGCAGCCCGTCGCCTGCTGACAGGCGCTCGGCGATGGCTCTGGTGGTCGCCACCATCCGCGGGTGATCGACCGGCACCACCTGGCGCAGCGGGAGCGCGAGCAGGCTCGCGTCCAGGGTGCCACCGCCGTCCAGGTGCGCGCTGAGGGTCTGCGCGTCCTCGTCCCAGGACTGTTCCAGGACGAGCCGGCGCAGTTGGTCGGCCGAGGCGCGCCAGCGGGCGACTCCTTGGGGCAGGCCCAGCCGCTCGCCGATCCGCGCGGCCCGGTCCAGGGCCACTTGGCACAGCCCGGCAGAGTAGGTGAATACCCGGGCCTCGCTGCGTACTTCCCAGATGCCCTGGTCCGGCCGGCGCCAGGCCTGTTCCGCGGTGTCGGCCAGTTCGGCCAGGCCGGCCCACAGCGCGGGCTGGATCTCACCGCCGGAGAGCAGCCACTGGTCGGCGCAGTCCAGGATCTCGCCGTAGACGTCGTGCTGGCGCTGGTCGGTCGCGCCGTTGCCCCAGCGCACCGGGGCGGAGCGCCGGTACCCCTCCAGCTCGCCGTCCTCGACCTCGTCCGGCACCGGGCTGCCCTGGAGGTCGTACATGATCCGGGGTCGCCGGCTGTACTCGAAGGCGTCGAGGACCCAGCCAAGGAAGGCATCGGCCTCGCCGCGGAAGCCGATGCGGCGCAGGGCGAACACGGCGAAGGCGGCGTCGCGGATCCAGGTGTAGCGGTAGTCCCAGTTGCGGATCCCGCCGATCGGTGCGGGCAGGGAGGAGGTGGGGGCTGCGACCAGCGAGCCGTTGGCCCAGTCGTCGCACAGTTTCAGTGTGATCGCGGCCCGCCTGACCAGGGCTTCCTCGGGGCCCGCGTACTCGAAGTTCTTCATCCAGCGGCGCCACGCGTCGGCGGTTCCCCGCAGCATGGTGTCGGTGTCGAAGCGGTGGTGACGGTGGAAGCGGCCCCAGGACAGCACGAGATCCAGGCGGTCGCCCTGCCGCAGGTCATAGGTGTTGTGCAGGCCGGTCAGGGGGCGGTTGGACCGCAGATGGAGGCGCAGGCCCGGCTGTCGGGACGGTCGCACCTCCAGTCCGCTGAACAGTGCCCGCGTCCGCGCGCCGCCTCGGGGCTCCAGCTCCGCTCGCAGACGGACGTTCCCGTGCACCACCACCGCCGAGCGGACGAGTTCGGACCGGTCTGCCGGTGCGTCATCGGTGAGGTCGGCGCCGGAGCGCAGGGCCAGCGCGTCGGTGACGCGTACCAGGCCGGTGGGGCTGCGCAGTTCGGTGGTCAGTACGCCGGTGTCCGGTTCATAGTGCTGTCGCGCCTCCACCAGGCCTTCCGGCGCGAGGGTGAAGTGGCCGCCGCGGGCGTGGTCGAGCAGGCCGCAGAACAGGGGTTCGGCGTCGAACCGGGGCAGGCACATCCACCCGATGGAACCGTCCAGGCCGACAAGCGCGGCGGTCGTGCCGTCTCCGATGAGGCCCAGGTCCTCCAGTGGCGGATAGCCGTCCCGCTTGCTGATCGGCCGGAAGGGTTGACCGGACTCGTGCATGTCGCCTTGCTTCCCCAGTGTCGAGGACAACGGTGGTCGGCCGGAACTAGAAGGTGATCAACACCTTCACGACGTCTTCGAGCTTCTTGTCCGAGACCTCGAAGGCTCGTTCCATCTCGTCGAAGGGGAACTCGTGGGTCGTCAGGTGCGACGGATCGATGCGCTGTGTCTCCAGCACGCGCAGAAGTCGCTCCATGCGCAGACGCCCTCCGGGGCAGAGTCCCGTCGCGATGGTCTTGTCGGCCATGCCGACGCCCCACTCGACGCGCGGGATGCGCACGAATTCGCCCTCGCCGAAGTACCCGGTGTTGGAGATCGTGCCTCCGGGCTTGGTGATCCTGACCGCGGTCTGGAAGGTCACGTCCGCGCCGAGGGCCTCGATCGCGGTGTCGACCCCCTGTCCCCGGGTCAGTTCGAGGACGCGCTCGACCACGTCCTCCTTCGAGAAGTCGATGATCTCGTCCGCGCCGTACGTCCGTGCGAGCTTCTGCCGGCTGGGGACCGATTCGACTCCGATGACGAGGCCGGCGCCCCGGAGTCTGGCCCCCGCTGTCGCCATCAGGCCGACCGGTCCCTGTGCGAGGACGGCCACGGTCCCGCCCATCGGAATGTTTCCGTGCTCCGCTCCCATGAATCCGGTGGAGAGCATGTCGGCGCAGTAGACCGCCGCCGCGTCGGAGATTCTGTCGGGGATTTTCGCAAGGTTGGCGTCGGCGTCGTTCACGTGAAAGTACTCGGCGAATACACCGTCCTTGGAATTCGCGAACTTGAACCCTCCGAGCGGTCCGCCGGACTGCGAGGGGAATCCGTTCTGGGAGGCCAGGTCGCCCCAGTCCGGGGTGATGGCGCCGACCAGGACACGGTCGCCGGGCCGGAAGTCCTTCACCTCGCTCCCCACGGCGTCCACGACGCCCACCGCTTCATGTCCCAGTGTCAGGTTCTCCCGCGGGCCGATGCCGCCCTGGACGGTGTGGGAGTCGGAGGTGCAGATGAGGGCCTTTGTCGTCCGTACGACGGCGTCACCCGGACCCGGCTGCGGAATGGGCTTGTCCATGAAACCCACGCGCCCGATTTCCTTCATGACAAAGGTCTTCATCTGTTCCGTCCATCCTCTCGGCGGTCTCGCCCTCACGTTCCCAGGCACCATGCCGGATCGCGATCCAGCCACTCCGGCAGTGGTGCTTTCCAGTGAGGAAAAGATGTGGCTCCGCCAAAAACCGGAAACAGGGTCGGACCGACGCGGACGGACCGACGCGGACGGACTGACGTGGAGGGACCAAATCGGACGGACCGACGCGGAGGGGATGTCACCCGGCCGTGCCGGCCGCTCGTCCCGGGTTCACTGGTCACCGTCACGGATCACGACGACCGGACAGGCAGCGTGCTGGGTGCAGTGCTGGGCCACCGACCCCAGCAGCAGTCCCGAGAAGCCCCCGAGGCCCCGGCTCCCGACCACCAGCATGGACGCGCCGCGGGACGCCTCCAGCAGCACACCGGCGGCGGTTCCGTAACGGGCCTCCGTACGCACCTCCACCGGCGGCTGCGATCCCACGGTCTCCTCGATGGCCTCCGCGAGTTCCCTGCGTGCCCGGCCCTCCAGAGCCGCCTCGTCGCTGCTCGACGGCGGCAGCCAGCCGAGCGCGCCGTGGAACTGCGGAAAGTCCCAGGCGGTCACCGCCTCCACCACACCACCGGTCAGCTCCGCCTGACGCACGGCCCAGCGCAGGGCCTGCTTCGACGACTCCGATCCGTCCACCCCGACCACGATGCGGCCGCTCGTCTTGTGCTGGTCAGCCATGGTTCCTCCGCTGCTCGATGGCGGAGGACGACCAAACGGGCCCGCGGTCCGCCACCACCGGGCCCCAACCTCCAGCCTCAGCCCAGCCGCCGCGTCCGCGCAGTCCGGGAGGTCCAGACGGGGGCCGGGCCACCGGTCACGGGGCTCGCGCGATGCCCCGTGACACAATGCCGCGCATGAACGATGCGGCCACGACAGCCATGGCCCGGCAGGTGCGCCGGCGATGGCGTGACCGGGAAGCGCCGGACGGGGACTGCATCGTCTTCGCCGACGGCTCTCTCACCGTGATGGATCTGCTGCGTTTGCAGCCGCCCGACCGGCTCGACGATCCGCGGGCCGAGAGCTGGCACTGGACCGAGGTCCTGCGCGCCACCGAATGGAGTACGGACAGCTGGGTGGAGGTCGACTCCGCGCTCGCCACGCACACCCACGGGGGAAGCCGTGCCTGGGCGGGGGAATCGGCCCATCACGGATCCATCGGCTGGGTCGCGCTGACCCGGGACGATGACGAACACACCCTGGAGTGGCTCGCCATCTCCAGCTGGTCCAATCCGTTCCACGCAGTCACGCTGGACGACACCGCGGTGACCGCGGTCAGCACCTCCGGCCGGATCTGGGCCTTCCCTCGGAGCGCGCCCCAGAAGGTGAGCATCACCGAGGACCCGGCCTACCCGGGCCGTCGCCGCTGAGTGCACCGTCTCCCCCGCGTTCTCCCCGCATTGGCCGTCCTCGTGATGTGCCGATGTGCCGTCAAGCAGCCACGGACCCGCCGGGCGACCTGGTGCCGGCCTCGTACCGGTCCGGAACACAACGGCGCCAACGCCTCCGTGGTCCGGCTGACGCAGTGTGTTCAGACACGGTCGCTCCCGGCCGGTACGGCACGTGGTTACGCGGCAGCACGTGCCTTCCCGTGGACTCGGGGGCAGGACGCGGCACGAACGCGCCATGACGGAAGCACACATACCAGCCCAATATGATGCAGGTCACACCGCCTGTCCGTCATGGTTCACCGGACGGCCCGGCCGACGGTGTGAATCCGCACGACGGCGAGGAGAGCACACCATGGACGCGCGTCTCAACTATTTCGGCAGTGCCCTTGGGGTCAAGGTCATGAAGCACATCAACTCGGCCAACAAGGTGGTCGTGGACTCGACGCTGCCGCGCGCGACACAGGAACTGGTGAAGATCCGCGCAAGCCAGATCAACGGCTGCGGCTTCTGCACCGACATGCACACCAAGGACGCCACCCACGCGGGCGAGACGGCTCAGCGCCTCAACCTGGTGGCGGCCTGGCGGGAGGCCACGGTCTTCACCGACGCCGAACGTGCCGCGCTGGAGCTGACCGAGCAGGGCAGCCGGATCGCCGACGCCGCCGGCGGGGTCACGGACGAGGCCTGGGCCAACGCCGCCAAGCACTTCGACGAGGACCAACTGGCCGCACTGGTCGGCCTCATCGCCGTCATCAACGCCTACAACCGCGTCAACGTCATCACTCAGCAGCCCGCCGGGAGCTACCGGCCCGGCCAGTTCGGCTGAGTCGCCGGACGCGACGGTGGACGTGCCACCCGCCGACGATCATCAGCGGCACAGCGGGCGGAGCGGGCCCGTGGCCGTGGAACCGACGGTCCTGCCGCTCCTCCGGTGGTGGGTGCGCGACGGCTCGAAGATCCTGGTCGTCGGACGTACGCATGCAGGCACCTCGTGGCGTTCGCACCGCGTTTCCGGCCAGAGGCGGAGCTGCTGTGGGCGGAGGCCAACGGGGCTGCCGGCCGTACTCGTCCCCCCGGAAGCGCCGTAGCCCTGAGGGCGTCGGCCCTCAGGCCGTACGCATCCCAAGAGTCTCCCCGAGAGGATTCACATCATGAAGGTCGTAGTCATCGGCGGCACCGGGCTCATCGGCTCGAAGCTGGTCGCCGAGCTCGACGAGCACGGCCACCAGGCGGTTCCGGCCGCGCCCAGCACCGGCGTCAACACGCTGACCGGTGAGGGCCTCGCCGAAGTCCTCCAGGGTGCCCAGGTGGTGGTGGACGTGTCCAACTCCCCCTCGTTCGCGGACGATGCCGTCATCGAGTTCTTCCGCACCTCGACCACCAATCTCCTCAGGGCGGAGGCCGAAGCCGGCGTGACCCACCACGTCGCCCTGTCGGTGGTCGGCACCGAGCGCCTCCAGAAGAGCGGGTACTTCCGTGCGAAGCAGGCACAGGAGCAGCTGATCAAGGCATCCGGGATTCCGTACTCCATCGTCCGGGCCACGCAGTTCTTCGAGTTCATGAAGGGCATCGCGGCCGAGGCGACCGACGGCGACACCGTGCGCCTGGCCCCGGTCGAGATCCGGCCCATCCACTCCGACGCCGTGGCCGTCGCGGTGGGCCGCACGGCTGTCGGCACCCCCGTCAACGGGATGGTGGAGGTGGCGGGCCCGGACACCTTCCGGCTGGACGAGCTCATCCGCAGGGACCTCTTCGCGAGAAGCGATCCGCGCACCGTCGTGACGGATCCGCACGCCCCGTACTTCGGCGCCGAGCTGGAGGAGACCACGCTCGTACCCGGCCCCGACGCGCAGACGACCGGCAGCAGCTTCGGTGACTGGCTCGCCCGGCAGGCATGAGCTCCCCGGGGTGGCCCACGCGGACCCTCGGACCGCGGCCCGTCAGTAGGACGTACTGCGCAACCTCATCGACCGCGCCCTGCGCCTCACCGATTTCGCCGACGTGACGTCGCCGATCGGACAACACGCGACGAGCGGCGGCATTTGCTCGCCGCTCGCGTCGCCCTTCAGGTAGCGGACAGCGGCGTCGGGCGAAGGTGTCCGCACGGCCATGGGGGTGTCCTGCCCGAACAGGATCGCCGCGCTCCTCAGCTCACGCACCCGGCACGCGACCGCGCTGGGCAATCATCCACGCTCTCCCGAAAGGACCGTCATGCGCAACCTGTCACGCCCGGGAGCGGCCGGTGTCGTGCTCCTCGCCCTCCTTTCCCTTTCCGGAACGGCCCGGGCGACTCCGGGCGGCCCCGGCGTCACGGGGAGGACGATCGCCCGGACCACCGTCGGCGATCGGGACCACGTCCTGCGCGAGATCACCATTCCGCCCGGTCAGGGGACGGGGTGGCATTACCACGATGGCGCACTGTACGGCCGCGTCAGGCAGGGAACCCTGAGTCACTTCCTTGCCACCTGCGTCTCGGACGGCGTGTACCCCGAGGGAAGCTCGCTCCAGGAACCGCCGGGCATCGGCCACGTGCACATCGGTCGCAACCGTGGCAGCACGGACGTCGTTCTCGAGGTCCTCTACGTTCTGCCGCACGGTGCCCCCTTCTCCCAGGACGCCCCCGATCCCGGCTGCGGCGCCGAGTAGCGGCAGCAGGCCGCCGAGGCATCGAGCAGAGCCCGGAAACCCACCTGCCGCGCAGATGGTGACGGGGATTGACGGTCTCCCTCCCGAGCAGCCGGTGAGCATGACGACGGGCGGGTCGCGCCGTCGATGAGCGACGGGCGTCACGACAGGCGGTACGGCGAGGTGGGCCGGGTACGTCCGGCCGGGGTCACTCACCTCCTTGCCAGACCTACACCGTAGAAACTATCGTGCGCCACGTAAACCTACGGCGTAGGTTACAGATCGCGGGTTCGCGATCCTGTCCAAGGAGGAGCTATGAGCAAGGCCACTGCTACGGAACGGCCGCCGGAGCCGGACTGGTTGACGATGACGGCCCAGGATCTCGTTGCCTACCGCGACGCGGAAAACCGCTTCCGGGCGTCCGATGCGGCACGGGCGATCACCGGGGACCCGGATCCCGGAGCCGCGATCCGGTGGCAGGAGGTGGCGCTGCCCGGTCGCGAGGTCCCGGTCCGGGTGTACCGGCCACTCCGCGGGTGTGACGACGAAATCGACGGCCTTGCCGGGATGCCCCTCGTACTCCATGTGCATGGAGGGGGGTTCGTGGGTACGGCGGTGCAGTGCGACTGGGTCAACAGTCACCTCGCCGCCCGGCTGCCCGCCGTCGTCGTCTCGGTCGAGCACCGTCTCCTCGCCCCGGACACTCCCCTGCCGGCGGCCGTCGACGACGTCTGGGGCGTCCTGCGGAATGTGCTGGAGCACCCCGCGCAGTGGGGCATCGACCCGGCACGGACAGCCCTTTTCGGAGAAAGCTGTGGTGCGTTGATCAGCGCCCTGGTGGCGATCCGGGCCAGGGAGGCCGGCCTGCGGCTCCAGGCGCAGGTGCTGGTCAATCCCGCCGTCGATGTGACCGGGGCGATGCTCGACCACGCCTCGATGACCGAGCACGCCCACACCGCGGCTCTCGCCCTGCCCCAACTGCGCCTGTTCCAGCGGCTCGCCGTCCCACCGGGCACCGATCCCCGCGCGCTCTCGCCGCTGTACGCCGACGACCTCGACGGGCTCGCCCCGGCGCGCGTGGTCGTGCCGACGCACGACCCGGTGGCGGATCACGGCCGCCGCTACGCCGAACGGCTGCAAGCGGCCGGGACACCCACGCGGCTGAGCGAGTACGCCGGAGCCGGGCACGCGTTCCTCAGCATGCCGGGAGTCGCCCAGCAGGCCGAGGCCGCACGAGCGGAGATCCTCGAGTTCCTCCGGGTCTCCCTCACCGTGCGCACCGGGGGAAAGGCACTCCGATGACGAAGACACGCCATGAACGACGGGTCCTCGGAGCGATGTACACGGGCCTCGGGCTCACCGTCATCGCGACGATCGCCCTGTATGTCGACCGCGCCACCACCCATCTGCTGGCCGACCACATCCGGAGCGGCTATCCCGCGTACACCGACGCGCACGTCCAGTCGGCCGTCACGACATATCTGGCCCTGCTGTCCGCCGTCGGGGCGCTCGGCGTCCTCGCCTGGCTCTGGACGGCCTGGGCCGTCAGGGCGGGCAGGCGGTGGGCCCGCCCTGCCGCGACCGTGATGCTCGTGGCGGGCGCGGTCGTCGGGCTGACCGGACTGCTCACCAAGGACACTTCCGGTGAAACCGGGCTGCCGTCGGCACTGGGCTGGGCCGGGATGGCCCCCTGTCTGGCGGGCCTCCTGGCAGTCGCGCTGCTGTGGAGACGACCGCGAGTGGCATGACGCCGAGATATTCGGGTCACGGGGTCGCGGTATCGGACGGCTGTAGGGGCTGTCGGTGCGATATCGGCGGCCCGTCGGCGGGGATCGGCACCGTTGGCGTGGACAGCCCACCGGAACTCACCGGGCGGCCCGATCCCGAAGGAGCCACCATGCACATCTCTGCCACGATCATCGGCGCAGGACTCGGCGGACTCACGCTCGCCCGCGTCCTGCACGTCCACGGAATTCCGGCCACGGTCTACGAGGCGGAGCCCTCCCCGGCTGCGCGCTCGCAGGGCGGGATGCTCGACATCCACGACCACAACGGACAACTCGCCCTTGAAGCAGCAGACTTGATGGACGAGTTCCGTGGCCTCGTCCTGGAGGGCCGCCAGGCAATGCGAGTCCTCGCCCCGGACGGGACCGTCCTGCTCGACAAAGCCGACGACGGCACGGGGGGACGCCCCGAGGTGCAACGTGGCGAGCTGCGACAGATCCTGCTCGACTCGCTCCCGGCCGGCACCGTCCAGTGGGGACACAAGGTCAGGTGCACCCGTACCCTCGGCGAGGGCCACCACGAGGTGACATTCACCGACGGCAGCACCGTCGCCGCCGGCCTGCTGGTCGGCGCGGACGGCGCGTGGTCACGGGTGCGGCCACTGCTCTCCACCACCCCACCCGAGTACGTCGGCAAGTCGGTGGTCGAGACGTACCTGTTCGACGCCGACACCCGGCACCCGGCCGCCGCGCAGGCAGTCGGCGGCGGGTCGATGATCGTACACACGCCGGACAGGGAGATCTTCGCCCACCGGGAGAGGGGCGACACTCTGCACGCCTACGTGGGGCTGCCCGAGCCGCAGAACTGGTTCGCCGCCATCGATTTCACCGATGCCGCCGCGGCCACCGCGCGCATCGGGCAGGAATTCGACGGCTGGGCACCGGAACTCACTGCCCTGATCACCGACGCCGACACGGCGCCGCTTCTGCGCACCCTCTACGCGCTGCCGACCGGGCACCGGTGGGACCGGGTGCCCGGCGTGACCCTGCTCGGCGACGCCGCCCACCTCATGGCGCCGAACGGTGAAGGCGCCAACCTGGCCATGCTCGACGGCGCCGAGCTCGGCAAGGCCCTCGCCCATCACGCCGACGACATCGAGGCCGCGCTCACCGAGTACGAGCAGGCCATGTTCCCTCGCAGCGCCGAGACGCCCACGTTTGAGGGTGACGAGCTCATCGAGCTCCTCTCCGCCCACGAGGCGGCTCAGAACCGGATCGCCGTACCCGCCGAGAAGGGCCATTGAGCCGCCGGCGTCGGCGGCAGGGCGGGATCGGAGCAGGATCAGCCGTTGCCGGCTTCGCGCGCAGCGCTCTCCAGCCGGCGCCGGTGCTTCTCCCACCACGCCCGATCCTCCGCCGGCACGCTGTCGTTGCTCTCCTGGCACCCGACGGATCCGTCGATGAGTTCCCGCACGATGTCGGCGTGGCCGGCATGCCGCTGCGTATCGGAGATCACGCGCACCAGAATGTGGTTCAGTGTCACTTCCCGCCGTTCCTCCGGCCACCAGGGGACATGTCCGATCGCGTCGAGCTCCAGCGTCGCGATCGTGCTGTTGGAGTGCTCCCACGCCTGGTGGTACAGCCCAACGATGTATTCGCGCGATTCGTCCGCGGTGGCCCACATGTCCGCGTTGGGTTCCGCGTCCTCCGTATACCACCAGGGCGGCGGGTCCGCAGCGAAGAACGGCCTCCCGAACGTGTCGCCGAAGTACCCCAGCTCCACGCTCGCTATGTGCTTGACCAGCCCCAGCAGGTTCGTGCCCGTGGGAGTCAGCGGGCGGCGGATGTCGTACTCCGAGAGTCCGTCGAGCTTCCACATCAGGGCGTCGCGGCCCTCCTGCAGGTATCGGAGGAGGTCTGCTTTCGGGTTTGGTTCGATCATGCCGGGCAGTCTTCCACCCCGCACTGACAATCGGGCTCGACGGGACGGGACATCGGGGTTCCGCGAATCCGTCCGGACCGGTCGCGGGGCTGGGACAGCCGGCCACCTCGCCGGTGCACGAAGAGGCGTGTGTCTGGAAGGTACTGCCCCTGCTGCTGCCGGAGTTACCGGACCAGCCACGGCCTCGACCTCGCCCGGCAGAGCACGCAAGGCAGCGTTCACAGCCTCGCCGTCACCGTGATCGGCCTGCATCAGCGCCTTGCGGAACCGCAACTCGTCATCCATGCCTCCAGCATGGAATCCTCAGTGGTGCGGCAGGGATGACGGTGTGCGACTGTTGCGTGCCGATGGCGAGAACGAGCAGCGCCTCGTGCTGCAGGGCGTCGAGGACGACGAGTTCCGTCTCGACCCGGTGGCCGTGGACGTGGCACCTTCGCGCACCGTCGGGAGCAGGCGTGTTGTTGCGGACCATCTTTCCGGCGCGACCGGCCGAGGGTGTTGCATTCCGAGAGCTTCAGCGTGACGTGGATCACTCTCCGGCTGATTCGAGATGAGAGTGCGTGATCACGACCGGAATGGACACTCGATTCGTTGGCATCACCGAGGTGGCCGAGGCCCCGTCCGTGGCGGTCGTGGTCGACGTCATGCGCGCTTTCACCGTGGCTGCCTGGGCCTTTGCCCAGGGGGCGGAAAAGATCATTCTTGCCGGGTCGCTGGATGACGCCCTGGCGCTCAAGGCTCGGCACCCGGATCGAGTGGCGCTCAAGGACGGGCCACCGGCGCCCGGGTTCGACATGGTCAACTCGCCGGGCCTCCTGCGGTCCGTCGACCTCGGTGGACGGACCGTCGTGCAGAAGACCACGGCAGGGACGGTCGGCGCCCTTGCGGTCAAGGAGGCGTCGTTGGTGCTGTGCGCCGGCTTCGTGGTGGCGGAAGCAACGGCTCGGCTCCTGCGGACACGCGAGAACGACGACGTCACGTTCGTGGTCACCGGCGAAGACGGGCAGGCCGACGAGGATCTGGCGTGCGCTCAGTACATCGCCGGGAGGGCCACCGGAGCCGGGACGGATGCCGCTGGGTTCCTTCGCCGCGCCGCCGAGTCGCGTGCCGCCGCGGAGCTGGCGCAGGGGGTGCGCCAAGGTGTCCACCCTGATGACGTCGCGCTCTGTCTTGAGCTCGACCGGTTTCCCTTTGCCATGGTGGCGGCCCAGGAGGACTCGCTCATGGTCCTTCGCCCGTGCGCCGCGCCTCCACCGGCCGAAGTCGCCTCGGCCCGATGAGCAAGTGCCGGCGTCCGGTCGGGCCTCGCCTCCGCCAGGGAGGCTTTGTTCATGCCCTGGACCGGTCACGGGCAGATGTCCTGGACCGTTCACGGACTGGTCCAGCAAGCCCCGTGATGCCCGCCGCACCACCGACCCGCACCGCTGCACATGGAGGAGATTCATGACCGATGTATCCGTGCGTCTCGCCGATCCGGCCGACCGGCCGGTACTGGAGCGCCTCTGGCTGCTGTTCCGACATGACATGTCGGAGTTCAGCGGTGCGCTGCCCGACCCCGACGGCACCTTCCGGAGCGATCGGCTCCACGCCGCCCTCACCCGGGCCGACTGGGCGCCCTACCTCCTGACCGGGGACGGGTCCCCCGTTGGCCTCGCCCTCGTCCGCGGCCTGGCCGACCCGACGCGCGTGCTGAGCAGCTTCTTCGTGGTGCGTGGAGTACGCAGGACAGGGATCGGGCTGCGTGCCGTTCGGGAGGTCGTGGCGAAGCACCCGGGGCCGTGGGAGGTCGCCTTCCAGCAGGGCAACGCGAGCGCGGTCGCCTTCTGGCGTCGTGTTGCCACCGAGGTCGTCGGCGAGGCGTGGACCGAGGAACGCAGACCGGTACCGGGGCGCCCGGACCTGCCGCCCGATACCTGGATCTCGTTCACTGCCCCGGAGGCCCGGGGCTGAACGTCGAGTGTTGTCCCGCCGGTCGTGATCGACGGGTCTCAAAAGGGTCCCAGCAGGTCGGCGACGCGTTCAGATCCGGCCCTCCGGAGCGCTCCGGAGGGCCGGATCCGTTCGGTCCTCTTCCTGGAGCGCCGCCGCCACGAACGCGATGGCGGCGGGTGCCGTCGGCCCCGGCAGCCCATCGCGTTGATGGGCGATGGCCGCGGTGACCACCGCGTCGTTCCCGTAGCGGTCCTGGTACCACCGGCCGCCGTCGAGCTTGGAGCACAGTCGCCCGTCGGCGGCGAATCGCAGCGCGCGGCAGGCGTTGAGGACCGCGTACGTCGCGCTCGCGTGGTCCAGTGCCCAGCGCAGCTCGCTCACCATCGCGGCACGGACGCGGTCGCGCGGCACCGGGGCGAAGACCTCGTACGCCGGTGGCCCCCAGACGGCGAGCGCGTGGTCCCGGCACACGGCGCAGTGCAGGATCAGGTCGGCGTCACCGGCATGGCCCGCCCCGGGGATGACGGCGGCCCCGGTCGCGGTGGTACGGACATGGACCTCGAACGGGCAGGAACCGATGTCGGCCGCAGCGGCCGCGGTGATGACGCTCATCTCCAACCCCGTGCCGGGACATCGCGACGTGGTCTCCACCACCGCATCGCCCAGGGCCAACTGGTCGCGCTCGGTGCCCTGCTCGGCGACGACAGCCAGCACATCCACGTCGCTGCGATCAGCGTCGAAGCCCCCCAGCACGGCCGAACCATGCAGATAGACGCCGATCAGGTCGGGACGCATTTCGCTGAGGACTCCCGAGACCTCGGCTACGTACGCAACGACATGGGGAGGCACATGAACTCCGGTATCCACAGAGCCGATCATATGGGGGCTCACCGAGGCATCACTCGCAGGTGCACCACTGCACGGCGGAGGCGTTGCAGGCGGCGTCCGACGCTCTCTGGACACAGAAGACCGTGAACGCAGGAGACCGTGGACGCGGACGGGGCGGCGTACCCCGACGCGGTGTCGGGGTACGCCGCCCTCGGGCGTCCCGGTTACTTCGGGTCGCGGTTGAAGGTCGCCTTCGACCAGTAGTAGCCGAGCGCGGAGAGAGCCAGACACCAACCGATCGCGATCCACCCGTTGTTGCCGATCTCGCTGCCGAGCAGCAGGCCGCGCAGGGTCTCGATGGCAGGTGTGAAGGGCTGGTACTCGGCGATCGGCTGGAACCAGCCCGGCATCGCGTCGACCGGTACGAAGGTGCTGGAGATGAGCGGGAGGAAGATCAGCGGCATCGCGTTGTTGCTGGCCGCCTCGGCGTTCGGGCTGACCATGCCCATTCCCACGGCGATCCAGGTGAGCGCCAGGGCGAACAGCATGAGCAGTCCGAATGCCGCGAGCCACTCCAGGGCGGTGGCGTCCGTGGAGCGGAAGCCGATGGCCACGCCGACGGCGCCCACCAGGACCACGCTGGCGATGGACTGCAGCACGCTGCCGATGACGTGTCCGGTGATCACGGAGGTGCGGTGGATCGCCATCGTACGGAAGCGGGCGATGATGCCCTCGGTCATGTCGTTGGAGACGGACACCGCGGTGCCGATCGTGGTGCTGCCGATGGTCATCAGCAGGAGGCCCGGCACGAGGTAGGCGATGTACTCGGACCGGTCCGCGCCGCCGCCACCGATGCCCGCGCTCATCACGTCGCCGAAGATGTAGACGAAGAGCAGCAGCAACATGATCGGCGTGAGCAGCAGGTTCAGCGTGAGGGACGGATAGCGCCGCGCGTGCAGGAGGTTGCGGCGCAGCATCGTCGACGAGTCGCGTACGGCGAGGGAGAGGGAGCTCATCGGACATCCTCCTTGGTCTTCTGGCTCGGCACGCCGGAGCCGGTCAGGGCGAAGAACACGTCATCGAGGTCGGGGGTGTGCACGGTCAGCTCGTCCGCCTCGATGCCGGCCGAGTCCAGCCAGTCGAGGATCGAGCGCAGCTCGCGCTGGCTGCCGTCGCTGGGGATCTGCAGCGACAGCGATTCTTCGTCGTGGGTGGCCTCGCTCAGCGCGTGGGCGGCGGACCGGTATGCGGACGGGTCGGTGAAGCGGAGCCGCACGTGACCGCCGGGGATCAGCCGTTTCAGCTCTTCCGCGGTGCCTTCGGCGGCGATCTTTCCGTCGTTGAGGACGGCGATACGGTCGGCGAGTTCGTCGGCCTCGTTCAGGTACTGGGTGGTGAGGAAGACGGTGACGCCGCCGGTGACGAGTTCGCGGATGATCTGCCACATGTTGTGACGGGAGCGGGGATCGAGGCCGGTGGTGGGCTCGTCGAGGAAGATGATCCGCGGGCTGCCGACCAGGGTCATGGCGATGTCGAGGCGG
Organism: Streptomyces sp. NPDC048295; assembly: GCF_040652135.1. NCBI lineage: Bacteria > Bacillati > Actinomycetota > Actinomycetes > Kitasatosporales > Streptomycetaceae > Streptomyces > Streptomyces sp. NPDC048295. The sequence continues at coordinate 38,123 of NZ_JBEZLL010000028.1, read as the reverse complement.
CGCTTCATGCCGCCCGAGTAGGTGGAGGCGGGCTTCTTCGCGGCCTCGGTGAGGTCGAAGCGTTCCAGCAGCTCGGCGGCGACCCGCCGCCCCTCGCTCTTGGACAGGTGGTGCAGGTCCGCCATGAGGAGCATGTTCTCCTCGCCGGTGATCAGACCGTCGACGGCGGAGAACTGCCCGGTGACACCGATCGCGGCGCGCACGCCGTCCGGTGCCGTGGCGACGTCGTGGCCCGCGACCTCGGCCTGGCCGCCGTCGGCGGTGATGAGTGTGGAGAGGATCTGCACGGTGGTGGTCTTGCCGGCGCCGTTGGGCCCGAGCAGCGCGAACACGGACCCGGCCGGAATACGCAGATCGATGCCGTCGAGCACGGTCTTGTCACCGTACGACTTGCGCAGGCCGACGGCGGAGACGGCGTCGGGCGACTGCCGCCCGTCCCGCAGCTTAGGCGTGGACATGACAGAAGAAGGCATGGAGCCCTCCCTTTCGAAGGCTGAAGCGACTGGGGCTGCTGAAGCGACTGGGCTGAAGAGTGAGTGGGGGCGAGCCGGCGCACGGGCCGGGTGGGCCGGTGCTCAGGGGCGGGCGCGGCGTACGTCGATGTTGCCGTGACGGGTCCGGGCGCGGACCTCGACGGTCTCCTCGCTCTTTTCCGGGGCCTCGGAGGAGGCGAGTGTGTTGCGCACCTGCCCGTGGCCGGAGTTGACGTCGAGCCAGGCGGCGGTGCCCTCGCGGATGCCGACCTCGATGGCACCGTAGGAGGTCTCCAACTGGACCCGGCCACGGGCGACTTCGGCGACGCGCAAGGTGCCGTGCGCAGTGGTGGCGACCACCGAGCCCCCGGCGCGGGCGATGTCGATGTCACCGTTGGCGCCGCTCACCCGCAGGTCTCCGGTCACGGTGCCGACGGTCGTGGTGCCGTGCGAGTTCTTCAGTACGGCGGGCCCGTCGACGGTACCGACACGCACACTGCCGGAGCTGGTGGCGATCTCGGCCATGCCTTCGACCCGGTCGACCGTGATCGAGCCGTGGGAGGCGGTCAGCTGGAGCGGCCCGGTCGCGTCGAGGCGGACGTCACCGGAGGAGGTCTTCACGCCGACCTCGCCGAGCCGGCCCTCGCCAAGCACCTGGGCCCAGGCACCCTTCACGTCGACGTGCGAGCCCGTGGGCAGTTCGACCGTCACATCGACGGTGCCGGTGCGTCCGAAGAGGTTGCGCTGCTTGGGCGTCCTGACGGTCAGGACGCCGCTCACGAACGTGACCTCGGTCTGCTCGGCCGACCGCACGTCCTGGTCCCGCTTCGGGTCGCGGGGCAGCACCTCGACAACCGTGTCGTGGCGGTCGCCCGCGCCGAACCGGATGGAGCCGGCGTCCACGTGAGCGGTGACCGAGATCGGTTCGGGAGTGTCGAAAGAAGGCATGGCTGTACCGTCCTCATGAGTCCTTGGGGCGTCCCCGCTGGTGGGACGTGGTGTGGATGAAGTGCGGCGGGCGCGGGCGCGGCTAGCGCACCCAGCCCGTGAAGCCTTGTCCCATGGTGCGGGTCCGCTCCGTCGTACGCGGCGCGCCGCCGCCGTCGACCGCCGCCGAAACGGCCCGGACCAGCCACGCGTTGACCGACAGGCCCTCGCGGCTCGCGGCCTCCTCGGCGCGCGCCTTGAGGTGGGCCGGCAGACGCAGATTGACGCGAGCGGTGCCCCCCTCGTCGCCCTCCACCGGAGCCTGCGCCTTGAGCGGTTCTACGGGTGCGGCCGGCTCCGCGGGACCGCCGCCGGCCGGCGGCAGCGTCACCACGAAGTCGGGGTCGAGACCGCGCAGCCGTACATCGACCGAGCCGGGAGCGAGCTCACGGGTGATCTCGTCCATCGCGGCGGAGAGCACGTTGAGCATGGTCAGACGGGTCGCCGACTCCAGCGGAGCGGTGAGCCGCTCGGCCAGCTCACGAGCACTTTCCCCGCCGGCTTCGGCGGCCACCGCGAGTTCGCGGCGGAGGGTGTCGACATACGGGGTGAGGTCCATGGCGTCATCATGGCACCAATATGGCACCGCACGCAAGCCTGCATGGCACCGCACGTCGTGCAGACGCGACACAAACCACCCTGACCTGCGAAAATAAAGAAGCAGTCGAATCTTTCCACCGTGGCGCCCTCTGCGCTCACCCACCTTGCGAGCCACCGAATGGCATCACATGGCACCAAGTGGCACCATCGGGTGCCACTTGACACCACTTGGCGCCACGCAGTGGCGCCAAGCGAGTTGTCCAGGTGTGCGAGGTCTTCCGCGGCGCGCCGGCCGGGCCGGTTCCGAGGCCGCCCGCAACATGGCGCGCAGCCGGGCATGCCGATGATGTGTGCGCGGGCCGGGAAGGTCTTGTCGATCAGGGTCCGATGGATCCCGGGGTCACGGTCGGTGACGCCGCCGGAGAGGACGCAGACGCCGCAGTTGCGGTCGGCGACATCCATGAGGATCGACAGGACGACGCCGCCGGCGCTGATCCCGACGAGGGCCGGGGTGCCGATGCCGCGGTCGGCCGGCTGCTCGTGCAGCTCCGCGGTCGAGGCCGCGCCGTGGCGGATCTCGCGGACGACGATGCCGCCGTCCTGCGGGGCGACCTGATCGTGTATCCGCGTGGCGTCGTGAGCCGTTCCGCCGGCTTCGGCCAGGACCTGGTCGGCCCGTCCGCCCCCCGCGCAGAAGACGGATGCGTCATGCCACGTGTGATGAGGCGGGGCGGTCGGCACGGGGTGTAGGGCGGCGGGCCGGGTGGCGCGTTCCGCCTCGGGGCCGGCGCCGCGACGTGCCCGTCGGGGCGGTCTTCACTGCGATGACCGTGCGCCGCGGTCACTTCGCAGGGCCTGGACGAGCCAGGGGTACACCGGAATCAGGTTCGGCACCACCTGCCAGTCGTTGACGATCCAGACCAGCCGCCAGTACCGGTCCACCCCGGGATCATGCGCCTCTTCGAAGCACTGGGCCATCCAGTGCCGGAACTCCGGGTCAGGGGTGCGCCCGAGAGCCTCGGCGAAGCGGTGCACAAGGTCGTCGATGACGGGTGCACCTCTGTCACCGAGCGGGTCGATGCCCGACTCCACGGCCTCGGCAACCTTCTGACGGGTGAACTCCATCAGCTCCTCACCGGCCTCGCTCTCGATGTCGAGCGTGCTCCCGGCGGCCCGGCACACGGCCGCCCGGCGCATCCGGTCCCGGAAGTCCTCGTCCCCGACCAGCTCGGCAAGCTCCACCCACGCGGCGACCTGCTCGCTGGACGGTTCGTCGGGGAGCTCGGGAGCGGCAGCACGAACCATGGCCGCCGCGGCCGGGTCGGCATCCACCGATCCGAAGGTGCCCTCCATGAAGTCGTCGATCAGACGTCGGCGTTCCTCGCCGGACAACTGAGTGAGCCTGTGCATGAGCTTGATCTCCTCGGGATCGGACCCGCGTCCGGCCACGACTCGCAGAACGCTCCGGCGCAGTTGCAGCATCCGGATCCGGACATCCATGGCGTCGGCGTGAGCCGCGGCGACTTCCGCCAACGAGAGCTCGCGGTCGAGTACCCGTCGAATCGTGGCCAGGTCCATGCCCAGCTCGCGCAGTGTGCGGAGGAGTTCCAGACGAAGCAGTGCGTCGAGGTCGTAGAGCCGGTAGCCGGCGGGACTTCGAGTGGTCGGCGCCACCACCCCCGAATCGGAGTAGAACCGGATGGTCCTCACGGACAATCCGGTCCGCCGGGAAAGCTCCCCGATCGAGTAGAGGGTCGTAACGTCCATGTCCCCAGCTCTGCTGTCTCCAGTCACTGGAGACTCAAGGCTATTCCTCCGGCCGGGCCTCGGCCGAGGCACCCTCCGAGCCGCTGAGCACACATCACGCGGTTTCCGCTGACCGTCAGGACGGCGCGGGCCCGGTCATTTCGGACTCCGCCGGATGAAGTCGCCGCGGAGGCAGCGGACTTCCTCCTGCCGAAGTGGAACCCGGCAGGCCTCCCGGGCCATGGACCCGGGAGGCCTGAGCTCGTTCACCCGTTCAGTTCCGACGGCCGTCGCTGCGGGCCTCGGCGGCGGTCTTCAGTTCGTGCAGCCATGCATCGAGGCCCTGGCGGAGGATCTCCGTCGCGGTGGGGACATCCGCGTCGACCTGGGCGCCGGAGTGGGTTTCCTCAGTGCTCACACGGACGCCACCCTCGACCGCGGTGAAGTTCCATACATGGACGCCGTCGATGCGCAGCCCTTCACCGATCGCGGGGCCGGTCCAGCGGATGCAGGAGTTGGTCCCGAGCTGCTCGACGGTCGAGGTGATCTCCAGCTCGGTCGCCGGAGTGGCGGGGTTGGGGGGTATCGGGGTCGTCCACCGGAACGCCGAGCCCCGCCGGAAGGGTCCGTGATCGAGGCGTTCCGCGGTCTTGACGGAAGCCTGCCAGGACGGCCAACGCGCCACGTCCGTCTGCAGTTTCCAGACCGTGCGCAACGGTGCGTGGATCAAGGTCTCGGTCCTGTGGCGGACACGCGCGTCGGGATCGACACCTTCCCCGCGGCAGGTGAGGGATGTGCCGGTGTGGCGGGAAGCGGCTCCCGCGGGTGCGGCAGCGGTGCCGAGGACGGCGAGGGCGAGCGGGACGGTGAACAGGACGGCGCGGATGCCGGGCATGGCGTTCCCCTTGTCGGTTGCCGGGCGGGAGCTGACTGCCGAGTGCGCTCTGACTCTCGGGCGGATGTCTGTCGTCGGACAGGGCGGCCGCCCTGCGCACCCCGAACGAGCTAGAGGCACGTGCGTTCGTTAGAAGTTATAACTGGCAATGCGACGGAGGGTCAAGACATCGCGTGATAGCTTCTAACGAACCCTTGAAGCTGTAGCGGAGAGAACAGGGAAGGCGGCGGGCCGTGGGAGAGCCGGATCCGAGGACCCCGCGGGAGCGGTACCGCACCCAGGTCCGCGCGGAGATCAAGGAACACGCCTGGAAGCAGATCGCCGCGGCAGGAGTGCCCGCACTCTCCCTCAACGCGGTCGCCAAACAGATGGGCGTGAGCGGCCCCGCGCTCTACCGCTACTTCGCCGGCCGCGACGAGCTGATCACCGAGCTCATCCGGGACGCCTACCAGAGTCTCGCCGACACCTTCCGCACGGCCTTCGCCGCCGGCTCCGACGTGACCGGGCTGGCGCACGCCCTGCGCGAGTGGGCCCTGACCGACCCCCAGCGCTACTTCCTCATCTACGGCACCCCCGTGCCCGGATACCACGCCCCCGAGGACACCACCAGGATCTCCTCCCAGATCATGACCACCCTGCTCGACGCCTGTGCGGCCCTCACCCCGGACGGCCCCGCGACACCGTTCGGCGCCCACCTGGAAGAACACCGGGACTGGGCCGAAGGCCACCCCGCCCCGCCCGCGGCCCTTCACCGGGCCCTGACCTTCTGGACCCGGCTGCACGGCGTCCTGTCCCTGGAACTGGCCGGTCACTTCACGGGAATGGGACTCGACCCCGCCCTGCTCTTCGCAGCCGAACTCGATGACCTGCTTGCACATCGGGCTTGACGTCACCAGCCCGCACCGGTTCGCCCCGCCGGGTTCTTCCCCACGAGCCCGGCTCAGAGATGGAACCTTGTCATGCCGAGTTTCGAGGTCACACCGATAGGCACGGTGCGGAACAGCCGATAGGCACGGTGCGGAACCACGGACGGACGTACAGCACACGGACGACCGGGGTGGCGTCCATAGCACGATCACCATCGACGAACGCTTCAACTCCCGCCGCAGGGAGTCGCCGTCGGTTGATCCGCCGGACAGACCCTACGGGTCTTCCAGCGGCAGCAGGACGACCATCCGGGTCCCGGGACGGTTGTCCTCGATGTGTGTACTGCCATGGTGGGCCGTCACGATGTCGCGGACGATGGCGAGGCCGAGTCCGCTGCCGCCGGTGTCCCGTGTCCGGGCGTCGTCCAGGCGGGTGAACCGGCCGAAGACGCGCTCGCGGTCGGCCTCCGGAATGCCGGGGCCGTCGTCGGCGACGACCAGGTGTGCGGTGTTGTGCAGCGTACGGAGACTGATGTCGATGCGGGTCTCGGCATGGTGCAGCGCGTTGTCGAGGAGGTTGCGTACGACGCGGGCGAGGGCGTCCTCGTCGCCGGTCAGGCGGGCCGCGCCGACGGCGTGCTGGTCGATGACGAGGCGGGTGCGACTGCGGGCCTCGCGCACCTCGGCGAAGACGATCTCGTCCAGGTCCACGGGGCGGGTCCGCAGCCGGGGCCGGGCGTCGAGCCGGGCGAGTTGGACGAGGTCGTCGACGAGGTGGTTGAGCCGTTCGGTTTCCCGGAGGAGGTCGGGGGCAAGGGTCTGCCAGCGGGCGGATTCCGGGTGGCGGTGGGCGACTTCGAGGCGGGTGTGCAGGGTACTGAGGGGGCTGCGCAGTTCGTGGGCGGCGTCCGCGACGAACCTGCGCTGTCGCCGGGTCGCGGCGTCCAGGCGGCCGAGCAGGTCGTTGAAGGTCGTGGCCAGCCGGCCGAGCGCGTCGTTGGCGGGTGGTACGTCGAGGCGGCGGCTCAGGTCGGTTCCGGTGATCTCGGCCGTCTGGGCGCGCATGGCGTCCACGGGCCGCAGCGCGCGTCCGGTGAGCAGCCACACGATGCCGGTGAGCAGGGCGACGACTGCGGGTACACCGGTGGCCAGGCCCGCGGTGAGTTGTGACAGACCGTGGTCGACGCTCTCGGTGGGCAGGGCCACGTACACCGTCAAGGAGTTGTGGGGTGTGCCCGCGGGAATGCCGACGGCGCGCCAGGTTCCGTAATCGTGCTCGGGAATGTCGTGGACGGTGTGGGCGCGCGGGGTCCCGGACCGGTCGGCCGGGAAGGTGAACACCCGTGGCAGGCCACGCAGGTTGGCAGAGCTGGCGAGTACGTGTCCCTCGGCGTCGACGACCTGTACGGCGGCTTCCGCGTGGGAGGTGGCCGGTACTTCCGCGGTGATCCGGTTGTTGTCCTCGTCCGCGGCCACGACTTGGGCACGTTGCAGTGCGGTCTGGTCGAGTTCCTTGATCAGGCTGGCGTGCAGCCAGACGACGAGCAGCAGGGCGGCCCCGGCCAGTCCGGCCGCGATGACCAGGGCCGCGGCGGCGGTCAGCCTCAGTCGCAGCGAGCGGCGGGCCCACCAGGAGCGGACGGCGGCGGCCATGGATCATCTCGCAGTGCTGTGGAGTCGGTAGCCGGCACCGCGGACGGTTTCGATGGTCCGTCGGCCGAACGGGGCGTCGATCTTACGTCTGAGGTAGCCGACGTACACCTCGACGATGTTGGTGTCGCCGTCGAAGTGTTCGTCCCAGACATGGGTGAGGATGTCCGTCTTGCTGATCACCTCGTCGGCATGCCTGAGCAGGTACTCCAGGAGGGCGAACTCCCTTGCTGTCAGATTGATGTCGTGTTCCCCGCGCCGGCAGCGGTGGCGGGCGGGGTCCACGGTGAGGTCGTCGGCGGTCAGTACGGCGGGCCGGGCGGGCGCGCCGCGGCGCAGCAGGGCTCTCAGGTGGGCGACGAGGACCACGTAGGAGAACGGTTTGCTGAGGTAGTCGTCGGCGCCGAGGTCGAGGGCGTCCGCCTCGTCGTACTCGCCGTCCTTCGCCGTGAGCATCAGCACCGGTGTCCAGATCCTGGCCGCCCTGAGCCGTTTCAGTACTTCGTACCCGGACAGTCCGGGCAGCATGATGTCCAGCACGATGACGTCGTAGGGCTCGTGCAGGGCCCGCCACAGTCCGTCGGCTCCGTCGTGCGCGATGTCGGCGACGAAGCCCTCCGCGGCCAGTCCGTCGGCGATCGCATCCGCGAGCGCGGGCTCGTCCTCGGTGATCAGCATCCGCATGGCGACCTCTCCGTCCACCATAGCTCCGGGCCGGAATCGCTGTTTCCTGAGGGGACGCTGAGGCCCGAGCCGGCTCTCAGTCTCTTCTCAGTGCCCCGGTCACAGGCTGGAGGTGTCAATCGGAGAAGGCCCGAATCGGACGAGGAGAGGAACGATGAGCGACCTCGGAGAAGGACGCAGGAGCAGGGACGAGGACGAGCGGCAGGACGAGCGGCAGGACGACCGGCGGTCCGACGGACGGCACGGGACCGGACGGCGTGAACCCGGTCGGCGTGAGACCGGCCGTGAGGACGAGATCGAGGAACGGGCTCGCCTGGCCCGTACATCGCGCGTCGCCGATCACCCACTCCGCTGAACGTCGGCCGAGCGGCGGCGTGACCAACTGGAACGACTGAAGATATCGAGAAGCGTATGTGGCCGGTCCGTGCCCCGGACCGGCCACATACGCTTCTCGCCGCTCCGCGTCATGTCGTCGCTCCTGCACCGCATCCTCCGTCTTCGTCGTCACTCCTGCATTACGGCTTCCACCAGTTCCTGGGCCAGGTCCCGGGTGTCCTGAACGGGCAGGCCGTGGTCGGTGTACCAGTCCGCGGTCGCCTCGGGGTGTGGTCCGGTGACCGCCACGCGGCCACCGCCGTACCGCGTCACGAGGGCGGCGGCGGCTCCGTTGTCGTACGTGGCGAGGATCCTCGCGTCGGCCCCCTCGTCGAGGACGAAGAGGGGGCCGTCCTGGAAGAACACGGTGCGCGGGCGGCCCCGCCATGTCACCTGGATCACCGTGTCGCGCCCGTCGTGGACCGTGGCGCCCGGGGAGGAGATGTACTGATCGGCGTCGCCGGGCAGCAGGCCGAAGCCAGGGGTGGCTCCGGCGAGGTAGCCGCCGAGGCAGAAGCCCAGATAGCGCCCGCCGTGGTGGACGAAGTCGCGTACCGCCCGGCGCTGCCACCGCAGTCTCCGGTACGCGGACGAGAGCGTGCCGCCGCCGGGCTGGGCGTACAGCGCGGCGCGGGACAGGGTCCTGGCCGCCAGCGGAAGCACCTCGTCGGGTCCGGTGAACCGGACGTCCAGATTCCATGGGGTCGAACCAAGGAGTTCCGCGACCGCCTCGGGGCAGCCGGGCTGTGAGGCCGGCCCCCGGTAGACGAGGGCCAGGCGGCGGTGGCCGGTGGCCGCGCAGGTGGGTGTCGTGGAGGCATCCCCCCGCGGTTTCCTGACGCCCTCCCTCGCTGGTTCCATGACGGCCTCCCTCAGCGCACGGACGGGGCGGGACAGCGCGCGGGACGGTCCGGGCCGCCGGACGCGTCGACGGCGGGTGCCGCGGTGGCACCTTCGGCCGGGAGCCCCTGCCAGTTCGTTCCCGCTGTCAGCCGCTCCCCCTTCATGACCAACGACAGCGCCCCGAGCCGGACGTCGGCGCCCACCACCGTGTCGTAGAGCACGACCGTGCGTGGTCCGATGCTCGCCCCGGGGCCGACGGTCACCTTCGACATCTTCATCACCCGGTCCTCGAACAGGTGGCTCTGCAAGGAGACGTGCATGCCGATCTCGGCGTCATCGCCCACCTCCACCAGGTCGAATTCGGTGAGGTACGTGGTGCCGATCCAGGTCCGCCGTCCGATCCGGGCACCGAACCGGCGCAGCAGCGGCGGCAGGAACGGTGTCCCGATCAGAAGAGATGCACCGAGCGGGACCGCGACCGCCTCGAACAGGCCGGTGACGAACTCCGTACGGCGTACGAACAGGCTCCACAGGGGCTCGACACGTGGCCGGTACCTTCCGACGACCGCCCACTTGACCAGGACGCAGTACGTGATGACGGCCAGCGCGGCACCCATCGCGAGCAGCGGGGACACCAGCAGCGTCACGAGCGCCCCGCTCCGGCGGGCGATGCCGGACAGGGCCAGCAGGTAGAGGCAGCCGCTGACGGCCAGGAGCGAGGCGGGCATGGTGATCCGGAGGAACTCGATGGCCAGGCGGCCGAGCACGGCCTTGCGGGAAGGCGAGAACGTCAGCTCCTCGGGGTACGTACCGCTGTCCTGGCGTACGGGGAGCCGCAGTGCGGGCGAGCCCAGCCAGGTACTTCCGGCAGGGACACGGTCCGTGGGCGGGACCGTGCCCACACCGATCAGGCAGCCCGGGCCGAGCCGTGTTCCGGCGGGAACGAGCGCCGCGTTGCCGACGAAGGAGCGTTCACCGACCTCGGTCGGCCCGAAGGTCACACGGTCGGCCGCGAAGGCGGCGGTACCGATGCCCGCCAGGTCTGCGACGAAGCTGCCGTCGCCGAGGGTGAGCAGGTCGGGGTCGACGTGCGACACGGTGGAGACCTCGGCGTTCCGGCCGATGCGGGCGCCGAGCAGCCGCAGCCACGGGACCGTGTAGAGCGTGGCGTAGAGCGAGTTGGTGAACAGCAGGCTGTATTCGAGCAGCTTGTCCGTGATCCACTTGCGCACGCCGAGCGCGGAACGCGCCGGGTGGGTTCCCGGGGGCGTCCTGCGCAGAACCGCTCGCTTGCCGACGGCGACGATCAGACACACCGTGGCCACGAAGAGCGGGCCGGACAGCACGGCGGCAGTCAGCCCGGCGACCGTGCCGCCGCGCAGCCAGGCCCACCAGAGCAGGGCGATGCTCGGCAGGGTCATGGCGATCACGGCGGTCTCCAGCAGAACCAGGCCGAGCAGGACGGCGGCCAGCCGGCGCGGCCGCCAGTGGTCCGTCGTGCCCCGGGTCCGCAGCATCGCCTCGACGGCCGGCGAGAGTGCTGCGACAGGGCGTGCCGGCGACCCGGCACGGCGCTCCCCGGCGGGTACCGCCTCGTCCGGGCCCGCCACGGACTGCTCGCCGAGCGCGGAGCCGGGCCCCAGGCACGCGCCGGGTTCACAGACCGCGTTGGCGCCCACGAAGGCCCCCGCGCCGATGGTGATCGGGGCGACCGTGACCCACCCGTCGGTGACCTGCCAGGGACGCAGCACGGCGCCGTACCCGATCGCGGCGTCGCGGTCGATGCGCAGCAGGGCGGGCAGGCCGATCAGGCTGGTGGCGATGGTGACGTCGGGCCCGACGCGGGCGCCCATGAGCCGCAGATAGGGGCCCATCACGGGAGACCCGCTGAGGACCCGGAGGGGGCCGATGCCGAACAGGAGCACGTCCAGCGCCCACAGCCGCAGATAGGTCGTCCCCCACAGCGGGTACCGGCCGGGCCCGATGCCCGCCGCCAGTGGTCGGGCGAGAGCGACCGGGGCGAGCCAGCGTACGACGAGGCAGCCGGCCAGCTCGGTGACGGTGAGCCACACCACTCCCCAGCCCGACACCTGGCCGTGGCGTGCCGCGTAGGAGAGCGCCACCGGCCCGGTGAGCAGCAGGAGCAGCCCGTACAGCGCTGCCGTCTGGGCGATCCCGGCGCGTGCGATCCGCCCGCGGCCGTGCCGGAGCGGGGCGGGGCGGGGCCGCGGCGCGGGGCCGGGCCGGCCGGCCGACGAGCCCAGGCGTGCCGCGAGCGCCCGTACGGTGGAGTTCTCGTACAGGTCCCGCAGAGTGGCGCCGGCTGTGCCCTCCTGGTCGCGCAGCAACGACACGGCACGGGCGGCGAGCAGGGAGTGACCGCCGAGGTCCGTGAAGAAGTCGGCCTCCGCCGACAGCTCCCCGGGGGCGATGCCGAGCGCCTGCGCCCACGCGTCGCGCACTCCCGTCTCCAGGTCCCCGCGGGCCGGAACCACCCGGCCGGCGGCGAACCGGCGGCCGGCCGGTGGGGGCAGCCGCGCGCGGTCGGCCTTGCCACTGGGCATGACCGGCAGCCGGCGAAGGAAGTCCAGGGTCGACGGCACCATGTAGGCGGGCAGCGACCGGCGCAGCCGCTCGTGCAGCCGGGCGGTGAGATCGTCGTCTCCCCCGGGGTCTTCGCCGTCCTCGGAGCGCACGACGTAGGCGGCGAGAGAGCTGTCGCCGTCGCGCGCGGTCACGAGGGCGGTGCCCGCCTGGGCGACGCCGGGGTCCTCCATCAACACGCTGTCGATCTCCTCCAGCGACACGCGGTATCCGCGGATCTTCACCTCCGCGTCCGCCCGGCCGTGGTACTCGATCTCCCCGCCGTCGGTCATCCTGCCGAGGTCGCCGGTGCGGTAGAGGCGGCCGTCGCCGGGCGCCAGGGGGTGTTCGACGAAGCGGTCGGCGGTCAGGTCCGGCCTTCCCAGGTAGCCGCGGGCGAGGCCGGGGCCGCCCAGGCAGATCTCACCCACGGTGCCCTGTGGCACGGGGTGCAGCCGCTCGTCGAGGAGGAGAGCCGTGTACGTCGGCAGGGGCCGGCCGATGGTGACCGGGCGGCCCGGGAGGAGTTCCTGCCAGGTGGCCGTCACGGTGGCTTCGGTCGGTCCGTAGGTGTTGAGCATGCGCCGTCCCGGCCTGCTCCAGCGTTCGACGAGCGCGGCGGGACAGGCCTCACCGCCCACGACGACGCTGCGGATCCGCGGGAGGTCGCGCGGGATCGTCGCCAGCAGCGTCGGTACGCAGTAGAGGACGGTCACCGCGTGTTCCTGAAGGAAATCGGCGAGCTCGGCACCGAGCCGTCCCGGGCCGGACGGTCCTGCGACGAGCGTCGCGCCGGCCGCCCAGGTCGGCCAGATCTCCTCGATGGAGAAGTCGAACGAGATCGCCATGCCCTGGTACACCCGGTCCTGCGGCCGGACGCCGTAGACCGGGGAGACGACGCGCAGGAAGTTGCAGATGCTCGACCGGGCGATCTCCACACCCTTGGGCCTGCCGCTGGAGCCGGACGTATACATGACGTACGCCAATGGGGCGTCCCCGTCCCGGTCCCCTGCGTCCCGGTCCGCGTCCCGGCCCTCCATGGGCAGGCGCGAGGGCGGCAGCCGGTCGAACTCCCCGGCGCACGTATCGACCTCGACCACCGGGCACGCCTTGCGCGGCCCGGCCCAGACGGCGCCGGAGGCGAGAGCGGACGTGGTCAGCACCACGTCGGCACCCACGTCACGCAGAATGAAATCGGCCCGGTCGGGCGGTGCCGCCGGGTCGATCGGGACGAACGCGGCATCCGCCTTGCAGACACCCAGCAGGCACACGTACGTCTCCACGGAGTGCGGCAGCAGCAGGGCCGCGAGCCTGCCCGGTCCGATTCCGATCCGGTGAAGGTGGCGGGCGACTCGATTGGCCCGGGTGTCGAGTTCGGCGTAGGTGAGCCGGTGTTCGCCGCATTCGAGCGCGATGGCCGACGGTGTGCGGTCGCAGGCGGTCTCGAAGAAATGGTTCAGCCTGTCCGCGCTGCCCGTTCGCCTCGGCTCGGTGCGGTCACCGATCGACACGTCGGGCCGCTCGACGGTGCGGGAGACCATGAACTCCCCCTCATCCGGTGCGAAAGGTGCTCGGTCACCTCAAGACTGGGCGAGGCCTGCTGAGAAGAAGCTGAGCTCGATGCCCGGCTCGGCCTTCTGTGCTGTTCCAGGGGACTTGGTGCCTCCACGCGGTCGGCAAGCCCGGGAGCCGGCGGTCAGCGGTAGGCGGCGAGAAAAGCGCGGACGCCGGCGGTGACGTAGTGGTCGAGTTCGGCCTGGGTGTGCCGGGGGCCACCGTGGAACATCGCCTTGTTCACCGGGATCCACATCAGCAGACCGGAGAAGTGGTTGGCGGCCAGCAGCGGTTCGTCGATCCGCAGCAGTCCGTCCTCGGCAAGACGCTGGAAGGTGGCCGCCAGGGTGGCCAGGACCCGCTCGAAGCCCTGCTCGTACCAGGCCGCGCCGAGCTCGGGGAAGGCGTCCGCGTTGGCGATGATCAGGCGCCGGAGCTGCAGCACCTGCGGCTGCGTGAGGGTGGTGAGGAACTCCCGGGCGAGACGGGTCAGATTCTCGTCCAGCGCGTCGGCGTCGGACGGGATGTCGGCCACCAGGTCGATCACGCCGTCCACACGGTCGGTGGTGGCCAGGACGATCTCGGCGAACAGCTTCTCCTTGTCGGAGAAGTGCTTGTAGACGGTCTGCTTGGACACCGCGGCCAGCTTCGCGATGTCGTCCATGCTCGTGCCGGAGTAGCCCTTGTCCATGAACGCCCTGGTGGCGGCCTCCATGATCGCCTGGCGCTTCCGCGCCGACCTGCCCTGCTCGTTCGCTTCCATGCCGTCCCCTTGCACCGACAGTACTGGACAGTCCAGTTCTTACATGAGTACTGTACCGTCCAGTTCCTGGCAGTACCACACCGTCTAGTTCTGCACGGTGCCTGCGACCGAGGAGGACTCCCATGACCCAGACGATCAGCGCCCCGCTCACGGCCGGGCCCCCGGCCTCCACGGGGCGGACGACGCGAGCCCTGCTGGCCGCCGGCGTCGCGGTGGGCCCGCTGTTCCTGGGCGCGGGGCTGATACAGGGCCTGACCCGCGAGGGCTTCGACTTCACCCGCAACGCCATCAGCCAGCTCAGCCTCGGTGACCTGGGCTGGATCCAGGTCACTGGCTTCCTGCTCACCGGCGTGTTGGCCGTCGTCGGCGCGATCGGGATGCGCCAGGCCCTGCGCGATGCCCCCGGCGGGGTCTGGGCCCCGCGGCTGGTCGCGGTGTTCGGCGCCTCGTTCCTTCTCGCCGGGGTGTTCACCGCCGACCCCGGCGCCGGGTTTCCGGCAGGTGCACCGGAGGGACCGGCCACCTCGATGAGTGCGCACGGCGTTGTCCACATGCTCAGCGCGGGGGTGGGCTTTCTCGCCCTGAGCGCGGCGTTCATCGTGCTCGCCCGGCTCTTCGCCGCCCGGCGCCTGCGCGGCTGGGCCATCGCCTGCCGCCTCGTACCGGTGGGAGTCCTCGCCGGCTTCGCGGGCTCCTCCGCCGGCGCCCTGGCCTTCACGGCCGGGGCGGGACTCGGCCTCCTCTGGCTCACCGCGGTGTCGGCCCGACTCCTCACCGCCGCGCCGACGGCACGGCGATGAACACGCCTCTGCGGCTTGCCGCTCGGGCGGGAAGACAGCGACAATCCAAGATCCCCAAGCATGGATGGATGGAGCACAGCATCATGGCTGAACCGGTCAAAGGCCCTGCCGCCTACTTTCCTTCGATCGAGAAGAAGTACGGCCGCCCGATCAGCGAATGGAAGGACCTCATCCGGTCCTCTCCGCTGACCAAGCACATGGAACTCGTCTCCTGGCTCAAGACCGAGCACGGCCTCGGCCACGGCCATGCCAACGCCCTCGTCGCACACACCCTCGCCGAGGACAAAGGCAAGTAGCCCACTCACCGCCGTATCGACTCGACGGGCCGGGGGCCGCGACCCCACCGGGTCGTCCCCGTCACCGCGGTCCCGGCACTCTCAGCAGTCGCACTTGGACACGCATCGATGCCGCGCCTGTTCGAAAAATGGACGCGAACCACACGCCGAATCACCCCGGAACAGGTCACGCGCACCCCGAACCCCTCCCCAGCACCCCCGAACCCCTGCCAGACTGACCCCGGCCTCACTGCACCCCGTCGGCGGGGCCACCACGGGGAGGTCTCCGATGACGTGCGGAAACTGTGGCGCAGCGGCCACCCAGGGCCCCGACGGGTCCTGGACCTGCAGCAACCAGTGCGGCTGGTCGTCCACCGCGCCCGGCCCCGTCATGACCCCGGAGATCACCACCACCAGATGCCGCGGCTGCGACGCCGAGATCCACGGCCTCAACGGCCGGTACGCATGTGGGCTCTGCGGATGGTCCAACCACTGGGACGAAGGCCATCAACCACTCCCCGCCGCAGGCAAACCACCCAGGGGCACGAACAGCCTGCAGTAGAGCGACCACTGGGTTCAGCTCATAACAGGTCCGGGCCGGTGCGCGCCTGCCAGGCCCGTCTCGCAGGCGACATGCCCGGGGGTGGTGGTTCGCGGCTGGAGGACCATACCCCTGCCCCTGTGCCGGCCGCCTCGTCCGGGCATCGGACCAGGGCCTGGCTTTCGGCATCGGACCTGGGTATGACGCGGAGCGCCGGTCGGTGGACGTGTCAGGAGGTACGGGTGTGGTGGTCCAGCAGGCGGGCGAGCAGCGGCACGAACTGGTCGCGTTCGGACGGGCTCAGCGGCGCGAGCAGTTCGTCGTCGAGCTCGTCCAGGACCTTGTCGAGGAAGTGCAGGTGACGGCGGCCCCGGGCGGAGATCGTGATGATGTTGCGGCGCCGGTCGCCGGGGTCCGGTGCCCGCTCGACGAGTTGACGCCCGGCCAGTTCGTTGAGCACGCCGACCATGTCGCTGCGGTAGATGCCTGAGCG
Organism: Streptomyces sp. NPDC048295; assembly: GCF_040652135.1. Taxonomy (NCBI): domain Bacteria; kingdom Bacillati; phylum Actinomycetota; class Actinomycetes; order Kitasatosporales; family Streptomycetaceae; genus Streptomyces; species Streptomyces sp. NPDC048295. The sequence continues at coordinate 22,055 of NZ_JBEZLL010000028.1, read as the reverse complement.
CCTGCTCAACTCCGCCTGGCTGCCCGGCCCGTACTCCTCCAGCGAGGCGAGCACGGCGTAGTGCCACTTGCGGCTGTCGGTCCGGGCCAGCCCCTCGGTGATCAGCCGGTCCGACCGCAGGGTCAGCTGCGACAGCAGCCGGCTCGCCCGTCGACGCAGCCGGTCGGGCGTCCTGAGCGCGCTGTCGTCGGCGGGTATGTCCGCGGCCTCGGCCCTGGTCATGGCACCCATTCTACCGATTGCGTTAGTGCGACCAACGATGTACGTTCCTTCACGCCGAAAACGTTAGTGAAACTAACATAGCTTGAGCTAACTCCAAGGACGGAAGATCTTGCCCACCGAGACAGTGCAGATTCCCACCGCGGACGGCCGGGCCGACGCTTTCGCCGCCTTTCCCGACGGTGGCGGGCAGCACCCCGGGGTGCTGCTGTACGCGGACGCCTTCGGCATCCGGCCCGTACTGCGGGAGCTGGCCCGCGAACTGGCCGGGCACGGCTACTACGTGCTCGTCCCCAACTTCTTCTACCGGCACGGCCCGACACCGGTGGTCGAGCTTCCCGAGCACATCGGAGAAGAGGCCCGGCCCGCGCTCATCGGCCGGCTGATGCCCTTGATCAAGGAGCACACCGCCGAACGCACCCTGCGCGACGCCGACGCCTACCTCGACTTCCTGACCGCCCGGCCCGAGGTCGGCGCAGGACCGGTCGCGGTCACCGGATACTGCATCGGCGGCCTCCTGGCGATGCGCACCGCCGCGGCGCACCCCGGCCAGGTGGCCGCCGTTGCCGCCTTCCACGCCCCCGTGGGCGCCGACGGGCCCGGCCTCTTCTCCGCACTCACCGCCCGGGTCCACCTCGGCCACGCCGAATCCGATCTGACGCCCGAGACCCTCGGCGAGCTCAACCAGGCCCTGGACGCCGCGGGTGTCGACTACACCTCCGAGATCTACCCCGGCACCGTCCACGGCTTCACCATGTCCGACACCGACGCCTTCAGCCCCTCCGGGATGCAGCGCCACTGGGACCGCCTGCTCCCTCTCCTGGACCGCACCCTGTCCAGCGACTGACGCCCGGCCGGCCGCTCAGGCCACGGCATCGAGCGAGTCGCGGCGCCACCTCGGCGCGTCCGGTGCTGTCGCGGAAGCACGAGCAGGCCCACCTCTTGGCGGTGACATACGGAGCACTCTTCAACGTCGCCCGAGCCAGGCCGAGATCTCGTCCACCACCGCCGGCTCGACGTGCCCCGGCCGCGCGTACTCGGCCGGGGTGGAGGCGCCGCTGCCGGAAAAGAAGAGGTGGTTGGCGTCCTGATGGATCCGGATGACCACCTCGGGCCGGTGCGCGAGGGCGTCCTGCCAGCGTGTCAGGTCGTCGGCGACGGTCACCTGGTAGTCCCGGCCGCCCTGAAGGATCAGCATCGGGCAGGCCAGTCCGGCTGCCGTGGTCACGGGGTCGTAGGCGCGCAGGTCGAGCCAGTAGGCGGCGGAGAATCCCAGTGGCAGCAGCTCCGGGGGCGTGTCGGGCGCGAGTTCGCCGCCTGCCACCAGCGCGGACTGCCGGACGAACGCCGCCACCATCCGGTCCGCGCCGGGGCCGGGGTTGAGCGCCGCGAGATGGCGGGCCACCCGGACGGCTGCCTCGTGCATCGGTTGCGTGTCGGCTGCGAGCAGCACCAGGCCCGCGATCGCCGGCTCCGCGGCGGCGATCCGGGGCGCCGCCTTGCCGCCCATGCTGTGGCCGAGCAGATGGATCCGGTCGGGGTCGACTTCGGGCTGCTGTCGCAGGAGATGAACAGCGGCGAGCGCGGGCGGCAGGTACTCGTCGGCCATGGTGAAGTCCGTCGGCAGGCGATCCGAGTGCACGAAGGTCGCCTTGTCGAAACGCAGCACGGCCACCTGGCGGGAGGCGAGACCCCAGGCGAGGTCCTTGAGCGGCTTGTTCGGGCCGCTGCTCTCGTCCCGGTCGAACGCGCCGCCACCGCTGAGCAGGACCACGGCGGGCCACGGTCCGGGGCCGACAGGCAGGCTGAGCGTGCCGGGCACGGCGAGCGGCCCGGTGCCGAGCATGACGTCCCGCTCCGTGAACCGGCCCGTATCCGCATAGTGCGGTGGCTGCCACTCGGCGCCGCTGTGGGGGTCGAGCCGCAGTCCGTGCAACAAACCGTCACCGCCGACCGACGTGATCACGGTGAAGCCGCCGCTCGCGCAGGTCACCTGGATGTGTACACGTACCGGGTCGGCCTCACCGGCCTCTCCTACCGGCTCGTCGACCGCCCTGACCCCGCCGTGGCCGACCGTCTCGGCAGCCCACGCGAGCCGCAACGCCTCGGCGGAGACCGCGGCACGCAGTGGTGGTGCGAACAGTTCCACGATCTCGTCGAAACGCTCCGCCTGCAGCAGTGCTGCCAAGCCCCGTGCTGTCTCCAGTGCCCCACCCTCAACCATTCTCATGACTGCGAACGGTAGCAGTCATGAGAAAGTTTGGGCATGGACTACCTGAACCTGCTCGCACACCCCATCCGGCTGCGGATCGTCCACGCGATGGGTGGCGGAAGGCTGCTGACCACCGCTCAGCTCTGCTCGCGCATCCGCGAAGCCTCCAAGGCCACCGTCTACCGGCACATCGATCTGCTGGTGGAGGGCGGGGTCCTGGAGGTCGCCGAGGAGCGCAGAGTGCGCGGCGCGGTACAACGGCACTACCGGCTGCGACAGGACCGGGCCGTGATCGGCTCCGAGGCAGTTCGCACGCTCACCCCGGCGGACCATCGGCAGGCGTTCGCCACCGCGATGACCGCCCTGCTCGCCGAGTTCAACGCCTATCTCGATCGCGAGGGGGCCGACCCGGTGGCCGACCAGGTCGGATACCGGCAGCATTCGATCTGGCTCAGCCCTGCGGAACTGGACGAGCTGATCGGTGAGCTCCGCGCGGCCATCACACCGAGGCTGGCCAACAGGCCGAGCCCCGAGCGGGGGCAGTACCTGCTGAGTCCGATCCACTTTCCGGTGGAAGTCCCGCAGCGGGAATCCGAGCGGTCGGCGGCTGGGGCCGATCACGAGACCGAGGAGTGATCGGCCGGACAGCCTCCTGACCGGACCGCGTCCGTCACCATCCACCGTTTCGCCCAGGCTCATCCTCGGTGTGAACGCGAGCGGAGGTACCGGCGGCAGGCACGCCACGGTTGCGCGGGGCAGTCCGGGAGGATCGCAGGAAAGAGGCGTGAAGTTCGAGGAGCTCGGAGAAGCTCTCCCCCGGGGACGGGTTGGCTCGGGCCGCGGTCCGGCGGGCAGACTGTACTCATGCGACTCCCCGCCGAAGCCGTTGCCACCACCGCGCTGATCGAGGTCGTAAGGATCTCCGCACTCCCGACCGGGCGGGGAGTCCCGTACCCGGGCAGGACGGTCGCCCACTGGACCGGGAGTGAAGCCGCCGACGTTCTGGCCTTGATCGAAAGCCTGCCCGGCGGCGAACAGCACCGCTGCGGATTCTCACCGGGCTGGAGCGTCCGGGCCTACGAGGACTCCCTCGACCTGGCGCTGTTCGAGGCGGCGTTCTGCTTCACGTGCCACGAGGTCCGCATGCACGGACCCGCCGTGCCACCCGAACCGGACACGCAGTTCTTCGACGCCGACGCACCGTCGGCCCAGGCCCTCCTGACCCTCTTCCGCGCGGTGGGCCCGTAGCCGGCGGACCGGACGAGCGGGTGCGCGGAGCCTCGCGGGCCTTCTGACGAGCGACTGCCGGTACGTACGTGTCCACGCGTCCGCCCGGGCCGTACAGGACTGCCGGGCCGTACGGGACTGCCGGGCCGTCACCCGACGAGCGCCTCCCAGGTCTTCGGGCCGGCCTGGCCGTCGGCGGCGAGGCGGTTGACGCTCTGGTAGGCATGGACGGCGGCGTTGGTCACCGAGCCGAAGTCGCCGTCGACGGCGAGTCCCGCGCTGTGCTTGTTCAGCGCCACCTGAAGGCCGCGGACATGCGCTCCGGAGCTGCCCCTCCGGAGCGAGTAGACCAGGCTCGGCCAGGTTTTCGGGCCGACCTGGCCGTCCGCCACCAGACCTCGGGCGGACTGGAACCTCTTGACCGCGTTGACCGACACCGAGCCGTACGTACCGTCGGCGACCAGCGCGGTGCCGTGCCGGGTGATCAGATACTGGACGGCCTTCACGGTCGCGCCGACGGCACCGGGACCGATCGCCGGCCAGCCTCCGCCCAGGTCCACGCCCCGGGCTGCGAGGTAGGAGACCGGGTTGACCGTGGAGCCCAGCCCTCCGCTGTGGGTCTCGAAGTGGAGGTGGGGGCCGGTCACATGACCCGTGGCGCCCATGTCTGCGATGCGCTGCCCCGCGGCGACCTTGGCATTGAGCGGGACCCGGAACGCACTGAGGTGCCCGTAGTAGGTGTACCGCCCGCTGCCGTGCGAGATGACCAGGCCGTTCCCGGTACGCCCCGACAGGACACCGGTGCCGCGGCGTATCACGGTGCCGGCGGCCGCGGCGTAGACGGCCGTGCCCGTCGAGTTGGTGACGTCCTGGCCCGCGTGCGGGTAGGCGCCGCGCGGGGCCCCGTAGTGACCACCTGCGGGAAAGTGTCCCCGGGCGGGGTTGCACCACCGGCCGTCCTTGAGCGTCGCCGCCGACGCCGACGAGGTCAGGGCCGGTACACCCGTCAACGCCACCCCGAGCCCGGCGCCGACGCCGAGCAGCAGCCTTCTGCGCGAAGGGCCCGCCGCCCGGATGTCCTCCCGTCCTTCCTCCATCACACTGTCGGCCGGACCGCACTGCTCACACATGTCCTGTCCTCCTTGGGTTTCCGTTCGCTCTACGCGCGTCATTTGTCGAGAGCATGCCAGACAGGCCAGTGGTGCTCCAGGGCCTGGCGGAATACCCCAGCGGCGAACGCGTCGCCGGCCAGGCGATCCTCTGCTCGGGCGGGTCGGAGTCCGGGCTCGGCGGGCCGCCCGGGCGCTCACTCGACGTGCGCGGCCATTCGGCCCTTTCGGTCGAATGCCGGCGACCGCGCCGGAGCGCGTGCGGCACGGCGATCCCGGTTCGGCGGTGCAGCGCGGGCAGGGGTGGCGCTCGACATCACCGGCGCCGCTCGGGGAAGCCTCTTGAGGGACCGTCATGCGCCCCTCGATGCGGTCACAGACGATTCTCAGAAGTACCCCGAACCCTCCTTTGAGTGAGAACAAGTCCTGCGAACCGGATCGGCACTTCGCGACCCCCGTGCCACTCTTTTTGATCTTGCTCGGGCAAAGGGACCGTATGTGAAAGTCGCCCACCGCATCGGGATGGTCAGAAGCGCTCCAGGCGGCAACCCGACAGAGCCGACTCAATGGTTCCGTCGACCAACTCCCGTGCGACCAGGCGGCCCACCGCCGCGGCGAGCGTGACCGCCGAGTGCATCACTGCCAAGTAGAGGCCGGGGACCTCGGCGACCGGGCCGACGATCGGCTCACCGTCGGCCGGCATTGGGCGCACTCCGAGTCGGGCGCCGAGCAGCTCGACGCTCCCGGCGCCATGGAAAGTGGACCGGACGGCGGCAAGGGTCCGTTCGGGCGAGTCCGCGGCGGCGATCAGCCGGCCCGCGGAGACCTGCCGAAGATCGAAGTCCTCGGTGTTGACCACGGTGCGGACCAGGCCGGCCGGGGCGCGGAACCGGAACAGCGGGCACGGCGACGGTTCGACCGGGACGCGCACGCCGAGCTGCTCGCCCAGCGCGGCCGTGGCAACTCCGGCCGCCAGCACCACCGTCGCACCGGAGAGGGGGCCTGCTGCTGTCTCAACCCCGGCAATCCGGCCCGTTGCATCCCGGCGGACCGCGGTGACCGGCGTGTCCAGACATACCCGAGCTCCATGGGTACGAGCGCCCGCGACCAGCCGCTCGGTCACGCCCACCGAGTCAACAGCGCCGTCCCCCGGCGCCCAGACCGCCCACTCCGGAGGCTGCCGAAGGGTGGGCTCGATCGATGCCACGGTGGCCGCGTCCACGATCACCTGCCCGGGCCCGGCGTCCGGCGCACTGTCCTCCCTGTTCCAACTCAGCGAGCCGGACCAGGTCACCGGGAGTCCCGGCAACTCGGCCCCGAGTCGGTGGTACTCCGCCGTTGCGGTGGCCCGCAGCCCGGCGGCCGGACCTCTACGCACGCCAGACGCTCCGACCCAGGCGAACGAGTCCGCCGTCACGCCGGCGCCTGGCAGCCCGGCGTCGACCAACGTCACGGTGGCGCCCGCCCGGGCGGCGTGATAGGCCACCGACGCGCCGACAATGCCGGCGCCGACGACGACCAAGTCCCTACTCGCCAGTGAGCTCAACACATTCACGACCTTAGCGTCAGCAGCGTCCGCCCATGAACGAGATTCAGAGCACCTTGCAGAAAGCCCGGTCGTAGCCATATCCCCTTCCTGGCTGTGCCGGCAGTGCTGTGGGAGGCGCTCGGGCCCGAGCTGCACGAGGCCGTACCGGCCGTCCGCCGCGCGGTTGCGGAGCTGTTCGCGATGTTCACCGACGCGGACGTCATCGAGGTCGTCCGCCGGCGGTATTGACTGGCTACTCCTCGGGCTCCCAGGCGATCAGCTGCTCGAACACCTGCTGGTCGCCCTCGATCTTCAGGTCGCTCAGTGTGAGGCGGCCCCAGACGAAGAGGAGCAGCTGCTCGGCCGTGCCCGTGGCCGAAGCGGAGGCGGGCGCCGCGTCGTCCGTGAGGGGTGCGGGCCAGGCGCCGGTGCCGTCCAGCGCGAGGAGCCAGGAGCGGCCCTCGGTGGCGTGGTAGTGGATGGTGGCGGCCTCGTGTGGCCAGACAGCCGGGGTGGAGTTGCAGGTGTCGAGGAACTCGGCCACGCCGTCGATCGCGACGTCCGCCGGCATCGGCTGCACGGCGCCTGCGGCGAGCTGGGCGTCGTAGGTGTGCACCAGCAGCTCGTGCACCCGGCGCCGGGCAACGCCCCAGGCATTCGCCGGCGACACGCCGGCGCCCCACCACGCCCAGCACCCGCGCTCCGGGCCGGCATCGCGCAGCGCACTCAGCAGCAGCTCGTTCGACTCGGCGTACCAGGCCAGCAGCACCTCCAGCTCGCGCGGCACCTCCGCGACATCCTTGGCCGGCGGAGCCTCGGCCGGGCCCGCGGCGACGATCGCGGCCCACCAGCGCTGGCCCGTACCCAGGTGCTGCACCAGATCGAACAACGTCCACTCGGGGCAGGATGGCACCGGCGCGTCAAGGCTGGGCGCGGCGGCAACCGCGCTCCGGAACGCGGCCGACCGCTCGTCGATCAGTTGCAGCAGGGCGTGATACTCAAGACTTTCCGTCACATCGCTTACCTATCACCCCAGCTCAGCCGACTGCACCCTGTTTTCCAGGCCGTCAGCTGCGGGAGCCAGGGCTCGCAGAGAATCAACATGCTGATTTGATCTGCCTCGGGGCCGGCTGCCGTAGGCGTCGAGGTGGGCGGCCACGTCCGTCGGGGTGCGGAATCTGGCGGTTGAGGGCGCGATCACGTGCTCGTCCAATAGGAGCCACGCCTCTTGGACGGCGCGCGTGAGCATCCTTCCGGTGACGCCGAAAATCCGGGCGAGCAGGGCATGGGTGCTGATCTTGCGCAGACAGAGGACGGTGGCCGGGATCCGGACCGCACCGAAAAGCCTGTCCTTGGCGCCCGCACCTCGCACGCGGAGTCGCTCAGCGCCCCGGCGTTCGTTGCGAAGCCGCTCATGTTGGTGCGCCGGCTCCACCATCGACGAGACGACCAGAGCGTCCAGTTGTGGGATGGCCATGTCCGTCCGCTCCGGATCACGGAGCAGAGGAGCGTCGAGTCCGCCCGGGCACCCAAGCTACCCGGCGACGATCGCGGCGACGACTTCCAAGCCGGCCTCCTGGCCGGAGACCGGCTGGGGCCCCAGAGTGGAGCGTGTAGTTCCAGTCGCCGTGGAAGCGGTGCCGACCCATCGGTAACGCGTCGATCTCGGTGTCGGTGACCTTCACGCCGGTATCGTAGGTACCCGGGTCGAGTTCGCCGTGGACGCTCGGTCCCGTGCGGGTGGTGGTCGCCGCGATGCTGTTCACGATGACTTCGTGGCTGGTCAGTGGTCTGCCGCGTCAGTTCATGCTGAAGTGGGAGAACAACCGGTGCTCGATCTTGTTCCACTTCGATGCCCCCGGCGGCAGATGACAGACCGTGATGTCCAGACCTGTCTCGGCGGCTGGAGCGGCGAGTTCCGTTTTCCGGGCGCGGGTGCGGTAGTCGTTGGAGCCGCCCGCGTCGGCAGTGATCAACAGACGGGTGGCGCACGGGTAGTCGTGGCGACGGCAAACGCGGCGGATGCGCGGGAGGTACCCCTGCCGCTCGCCCTGTATGCGGGTTCGCAGCTGGCGGCTCATGCTCGACGACGCCGAGCGGATCACCTTCTACATGGACGCACGCGATCACACGGCGCCGCGCCCCTGAGCCTGTTCACGGGACCTCTCAGTTGTCGTCGCCCGGTCCGCACCGGCGACTGAGACCTGCGGGCACCCTGATAACCCCGTCACTGCCACTCACGCATGCCGCCCGGGATGCTGAAGTGTCCCGGACAACGGGAGCTGGGCTGCCCCGACCTGGCGTCAACCGTTCGGCGGAGCCCGAGAGCAGCTCGAACACCGGACCCGAATGACACGTCGGCAGGCCCGAACCGCCTTTCCTCACTTTATGCACATATGCAACCACAATGAATAATTGATGGTGGAGTGGCCTGCCCCACTGGCGGAAGGCCGCCTCACCCCGAGCCAACACGTCGGGAGATATCAGTGACCAGTCATCACACTCCACAACACCCCCTCACCGGAGTGGAGGCGGAGCGAAGCCGAGCCCAAGCCGGCATCGGTACTCGTGAGCAATGGCGGCGGGCAGGAGTCGTGGCGGGACTGTGCGCGGCACTGGCCGGCACCGCACTGACGCCCGCGACCGCCGCACCGGCCGCCGCCGGGCCGGCCACCACCCCGGCAACGGTCAGAGGAACCGACCCGTCGTCCACCTTCGGCTTCACCGGGGCCCCGCAGTCCTTCACCGTCCCCGCGAACGCGGTCGTCACCATCACCGCGGACGGTGCCGGCGGCGCCGACAACACCGGCACCCCCTGCGGCTTCACCGGGTCCGGGGGGACGGGAGCACGGGTCGTCACCACGCTGCCGGTGACCACCGCCCCGACGACCTACACCGTCAACGTCGGCGGAACCGGCAGCGCGGGTTGCAACGGGAGTGGCACCGGTGGCTACAACGGTGGTGCCCCGGGCGGCACTTCGAGCAACCCCACGGGTCAGTTCCGCAGGGGTCCCGGAGGAGGCGGGGCGTCCAGTGTCAGCACCGGCACCGTCCTCCTCGTCGTTGCCGGCGGCGGTGGTGCCGGCGGCGGCGCCCCGTTCGCCGGCACGATCGCGGGAGGCAACGGGGGCAACGGCGGCACACCGGACGCCACCGCCGGCACTGCCGGAGCGTTCGACAGCGGTGGTTCGCCGGGGTCCGGCGGGCAAGGCGGCAGCACCACCACCATGGCCGTCGGCATCGGCGGTACGCCGGCCACCCCCACTGGAGGCTGTACGCCCGCCGCAGGCAACCCGGGAGGCAGCTTCACCGGCACCACGGTCGGCACCGGCGGCACCGGCGGCAACAACACCGGCGGCAACTGCGTGGCCGCCGGGGCCGGTGGAGGCGGTGGCGGCGGGTACTACGCCGGCGGCGGAGGCGGCGCCGCCACACCCGGCTCCAGCGGCCTCGGCCGTGCGGGTGGTGGCGGGGGCGGCGGAGGAAGCAGTCTCGCCACCGCGACGGGCACCGGGACGAGCTACACGGCCTCGGCGATCGGGACGGCGAACAAGAGCGGTCAGGTGATCATCTCCTACACGGTGGTCACCCCCTCCTTGACCATCGCCAAGACCCACAACGGGAAGTTCGTCCAGGGCGAGCAGGGGATCTACACCGTCACGGTCGGCAACAGCGGGCCGGGCGCCACCGACGGCAGCACGGTCACCGTGCACGACAGCCTGCCGCCAGGATTCACCGCCCGCAGCATCAGCGGCGCCGGATGGAACTGCACCCGGAGCACCCTCACGTGCACTCGCAGCGATGTGCTGGTGGCAGGAAGCAGCTACCCGGCCATCACCCTCAACGTCAAGATCTCCTGTGACTGCGACTCGCACCACAAGGCCACCAACACCGCCACCGTCACCGGAGGCGGCGACACCGCAACCCACACCGCCACCGACCCCACCGTCATCAAGCGCAACGAGCACTGTCACCACGGCGGGCACGACCGCAGCTAGCCAACCTCCACCCCGGCGGCTGTCGAGGACGCCGGCCGGTGCCAGGAACGTCCCGCTCCCATCGCGGGCCTGACCCGACCGCCCGGAGCCGTGCCGGCCCCCGAGCGCGGCCTTCCGAACCCGGCCGACCGGGACTCCCCGGCCAAGTGACGATTGGACGGGGAGTCCCCCGGTGCCCTTCATGGCGTACCGCGGCAGCACGACCCTCTGCCACAGATCACACCGTCGAAGACCGACAAGGAACATCTCCTTCCGGTCAGCCCCGGGCTCGCCGTCCGTTGGGCCTCGCGGGACATCGGCCGACCGGCCCGGTGGGAGGACCGACGGGTGATGCGCTGGACAGCTGGACAGCAGGACAGCAGAGGGCTCCGGGCCGCTGAGCGTGGTCAGGGCCTCTTCGGCCAGCCGGTGCGGGGCCTTTCGCATGGGCTGTCTGCTCAGAAGCACGAACCAACGCCCTCGCCGGGGACTTCGAGGACGGCCAGGAACACAAGGATGTCGCCGCGATGCGCGCCGAGCTGGAACGTGTGCAGCACGAAGTGGGCGAGCGGCACGGGCGGGAGCCGAGGGAGTCGGCGCATCTGGGGGCGCGACTGACCGAGTGTGGCGCGCGTTTCAAGGATCTGTAGTGGGTGCCGGCCGCCTTGGTGCCCGCCCTGGTACGGGTCGATCTGACAGGGCCGGCCGTGCTCGCGCAGGGTGGGCCGTGAGGCCGATGTGCCTGTGACAGAACGAAGACGTCGCAGGGGACCGCCTGTGACTCGGTGCGAGATACAAATACTTCCGAACACACGCACCGCGCCATTCCTGGGGGAACACCGTGAAGTACACCCGCATCACCGCTCTCGCCGCCATCAGCGTCGCCGCCACCCTCTCGCTCACCGCCTGCAGCGGGGACGGCTCCGGGACGGGCTCGTCCTCCAAGGGCTCCTCGTCCTCCTCGTCCTCGAACGACGGCACGAAGGCGGAGAACGGCTCCGCCACCGGCGGCTCGGAGGCCGGCAACGCGAAGACGGACTCCGGTGAGGACACCAAGGCAGAGGCAGCCGCGAACGCCGCGACGAAGACCAGCGGCAAGATCACCTTCTGCAAGACGCGGGACCTCGCCATCGACGCCACGGACGCCGCACCCGACGAGGAGTCCGGCAGGATCGACATCACCATGATCAACCGGGGCTCGACCACCTGCTCGGCAACCGGCTTCGCGGGCGTCGACATCAAGGACGCCGACAACACCTCGAACCCCATCGAACGCGGCCACGCCCAGCCGCGTATCACCACCCTGAAGCCCGGCGACGCCGCCGTCTTCAACCTGTCCTACGACATCGACAACACCGGCAACAGCCTCTCGTCCCCGACCAACATCCTGGTGACGCCCCCCAACGAGACCCACACCATCAGCCTCAACTGGCCCGAGGGCGCAGGGGACATCAAGGGCGCCTACACCGACGTCGAGGTCTACCCCACCCACACGACCGAGTAGGCACGGTGCGCACAGCCGCCCCCGGCGGCCAACCACCCCGTCTTGCCGTGGCCTTGATCACCCAGCGGGTGGCCGGCCCGACATCTCGCCCCTGTCCGGCGACCGGCGAGGAGCCCGTGACCATCGGGTCAGAACATCCCGAATGCCCTGCCCCCGGTTACTGCAAGGAAGCCGACACCCAGGACCCCGAAGATCCCTCGCATGACGTCCGGGGAGAACCTTGGATCGACCCCGCCACCAGGTGAGCGCTGGACCATCAGGTCATACACGCGCAGCCCAACATTCCGATAGTCGAGCGCGATAGCCGTCGCGCCGGCACCCACGACGCCTCCCCAGACCAAGCTCAGCCAGTCACCCACGGATCACTTCTCCCCAAGCGGATTGCTCGGATGGAGTGTCTCAGACGCTGGCCTCAACCATCCAGGCTCAAGGGCTCAAGGGCTCAGGAGGCGAAGACTGGTGCACTTGTCTCCGTACTGCGTGGAGCACCGAGAGAAGTACTCCGACAACGGGCCGAGGTATATGAACAAGCTCGCATGCTCGGCAGCGACACCACGGGGCCAAGGGACTGGACGGTCAGCTCATCTGTGCCGAACCGCATCCGGTGCCAGCCGCCCCGGTCCACAACGGGGGGCGGGGACGTATGGCCGTAGAGGGCCAGCGCCTGGGCCACAATCACAGGAACAACGTCACCGTGCGAGCAAGCCACCACGTGGCCACCGGGGTGGGTTTTGCCCATCGCGATCAGCACCGCAAGGGCTGCCCCGGCCATCCAGGCTCCGCCCAGCTCCCGCTGGAACGGAGAGAAGAACCCTTCGGTCCATTCCCGCGGCTGGTAGGTGCCGTCGGGGGTAGCCAGGCCCGGCGCGGTCGCAATGCTCAGGCCAAAGGACCGGGCCAGCGGCTCGACCGTCTGCACACACCGTTTCGCCGGGCTGGAATAGATCGCATCGATGCTGCACCTTCCTCCCGGAGCCAGACGGGACTTGGGGGGCCTGATCACGCGCATCGATGAATAATTCGAGCGCCGTACCTTGACGGAGCCCAACAACACCGAGTTGGCGATGTTCGGCTGGCGGTGGATCAGAATGCGGGAACGCTGACGGCTCGTGCCACCCGGCGGTGAGACACCGTACGCCGTGTCTTCCGAGGATCGATATTGACGCTCCCTCAGGTGTGTTCCAGCCGCTGCTGCGGGCGGTTGTGGACGGTGATGGTGCTGGTCATGGAGACCGATGCACCGTTCTGGGACTCGCTGGTGTTCGAGGGGATCGACGATATGGATGTCGAGGCGGTTGCAGCCGCGTTCGGCACGGTCGAGGATCGCTTGAGGGTTCCTTCGTTTGACGACAGGCGGTAGGCGGGTAACCGTGCTGCGTCGAAAACCAGTTGACCGCCTCGCGACGGGCCACCGAGGCTTGTGCGTCACCGCCACCAGCCCGGGAGAACGAGTGTCGACGGTTACCCCTGCCATGTTCACGGCCCCGCTCGGTCACGACGCGGCGCTGATACCGCGTACGGTCGCGATCGCGGAGGCTCACCAGGCTCTGCTGATGGCCAACTACGAGCGCCTTGCTCAGTGGGACCCGGACTTTGATGCGGAGAACCCGACAACGCTCGACGAGACGCGCTCACGTCTGGAGCGCCAAGGCCACGCATGGCTTGAGGGAACGCAGTTGCCCCTCGATATCGCGGTGCCGGCGGGCCGAGACTGGCAACTGGTCGGGGCGGTCACCTTGAACTGCGACATGGCCATGAAGGCTGGCGAGATCGGCTATTGGATCGACACTGCGTTCGAAGGCCGAGGGCTGGTCACCAGAGCCGCCACGGCGGTCCTGGACCAGGCGTTCGGCCACATCGGCCTGGACCGTGTCGAACTGCGGACCGGCACCGACAATACGCGCAGTCGCAGCGTGGCCCGCCGCCTGGGATTCACCGAGGAGGGCTTGCTGCGCGAAGCAGTGATCTTCCCCAACGGAGCACGCGACGACGACGTCGTCTACGGACTCCTCGCACGGGAGTGGCTCAAGTCCCCTGAACAAGACGGTCCGTCGCAGTCATAGGAGGTGACATTGATGCTGATACTCAGGTTCCGGTGGCCGTGGCTCGGGCACTGACTGACGCCCTGCTGGGCTGTCTTCGCGTTGTTCTGTCCAGCCGCCGGAACCCGTTCTCATGGCTCCGGCCGGGCGGAACATGACCTGATAGGAGCTTGGTCAGAGGCCCCTTCAATGTCCTGTCTGCGCCACCCGGCCGGCGCCTACCTTCGGCTGGGAAGGCGGTATCAGCATGACATCAGAGGTTGCGGCGGACACCGTGGACCAGGATGTGTTCGGCGGGGTCGACTCCCACACCGACACCGTCCACGTCGCTGTCATCAGCGACAACGGAGGCCACCTAGCCGACGCGGAATCCGCCGAGACGACACCCGCACCCACGCCTACCGCGACTGGCTCCACGCGGCCTGACCGTCAGACGCGAACACTTCACTCATAGACAGTGGCGGCCTGAAGCGCTCTGGCCAGGAAGGTCCAGTCCCCGCCCTCTGGGAGATCCTTCCCAACGTTCTGGTACCAGCCCGGCGAGTCACTCATCCATGCCGCAAGAGCCTCAAGGAAGCGGTCGAGGCTCTGGTTCTCCCATTCGTGTCCCCTGCGAAGGTAGTCCTGACGCAGTTCTCGAACGAAGGAGACCAGTTCGTCGCGGCTGCAGACTTCGTCCTCGGGAGTCAGTGACATGCAGCGAAACTACCTTGCGCCTCGTGCATCAGAACACTTGACGAGCAATAGGAACATCAACGCCCTTGTAACTAAGTCATGTTGGGCTCCCCATCCGGCCATTCCGAGCCGGGCCCGCATGCCGGTCGGCGGGCAGAGCCCTCGCCGGAGCTGGAAGGGACGGGGAGGAAGAGGGGGAGAGACCGCCGTGGCGGAGGCGAGTTGCCTGTGGGACTGCACGCAGGATTCCGTCCGGGTCGTCGGAGCCCTGTGACCGATCAGCGACCGCCTGAGCGTCGACATCGCCGAATCCCTCTTCACGTGGCCCTGGAGCTCTCGGTCCCCGTCAGATCCGCGAAGCCGATCCGGATCGGGTACGCCCCATGGCCAGGCATGAGGCGGGTTCGCCGGTTTGACGTCCGTGAACCACAAGGCCCTTCCGAACGTGTGTCGAGAGCACTGTCAGTTTCTGTGTCTCCCCCGCAAATTACTGCCCGGCTTTCGGATGTCCCCGTAGCGGCGCCCATCGGCCGAAGCCGGATCTCGGCGGCGACACCGGGTTCGGATCAGCCGGCGCAAGCTCAGGGAGCCGTGTCCGGCTTGCGGAGCGGAGCCGTTGTCGGTGGGTGATGGCAGGATGGCTCCAGCAGAAGAAGTGCCGACGAACAGAGCAGCCGGGGGCGCCAGTGCGTGAGGTCGTCTACTTGTCCGCAGGAAAGCTGAACGAGTTCCTGCCGGAGCCGCGTCGCGCTCTCCCAGCCGTCAAGCTTCACGCCGGCGTATCCCTCGCCGGGATCAACGTGGAGAATCCCGCGCCGGACAGCGCTCTGGACCTGCGGCGCCACCTCAAACAGGTGGAGAAGAAGGTGGCTCGCCACACGCTCCCGTACACGGAACCCGAGCTCACTCCAGGCCGCTGGGTCAGGTTCAGTGCCTCGCTGACCTGGGTCACGCTCCGGGGCAGATACCAGGACCTGGTGCTGTTCGTGGACCCGGCCCCGGACTCCGCGCAACCCCACGCATCCGGTACCACCCGCCGGCTACTGCTGCACGGCTCCGCCCGGCACCTGCGCGGTCGTCCGCCCGTCCAGGTCGACGGCCCTGCGCTATCCGGCCTCGAAGACGGTGGTTGCAGTGCCGGCAGGACCTTCGTCACCAACGCGGGCCGTGTTGTCGGCGCACTGGCTCACGTCCATGATCCGCTCGAAACGGAGAGCGGGGCGGACGAGGGAAGTCCGGCCGAGCCGACCGGCCTCCGGCATCGCGCCGGAATCCGTGATCTGCTGGCGGCCCTCGACGCCGAGAGCACCGAGGTCAGCACCTCTGCCATGATGACGGGTTACGCCCGGGTCAGCGCGCTGCTGCCCGAGACCACCACCGAGGCCGGCTGCCTGGTGGCAAGCCCGCTGATCGTGGAATACGTCAACTAGTCCGCTGGCCGTGCGGTGCGCCGCACGCGACCCGACCGCCCCGGAAGGAGGCCGCCATGGAAGACCGGACCGATGCGCTTCAAGGCGTGCCGCTGGAGGTCCGGCAGGTCCGCACTGCCCTGACCAGGGAGTTCGTCGGCCTCCTGGACCTGGGCGACCTCCCGGCTCTCTCCCCTGCACAGCGGGAGAGGCTCTTCCTCTCCAGAGCCCTGGCCGCAAAAGCGGCACAGCTCGTCTCGGACTGCACGGCAGCGGAGGCGGCAGAAGCGGTCATCGACGGGGCTGATGACCACGGTATCGACGCCGTGCTGGTCTCACCCGCGACCGCCGAGATCTGGCTGGTCCAGGCAAAGTGGAGCGACCAGGGGACCGCCCGGCTGGACAGTACGGCCATCCAGAAACTGCTCCACGGCCTCCAGCGGCTTGCCGGTCTCCAGTACGACCGGTTCAACGCGAGGTTCCAACGGCTGACCGGCCGAGTCAACGCAGCGCTCAACGCGCCGGCCCTCCGGATTCACCTGGTCCTCGCCGCCCTGGGCGATGACGGCCTCTCCCCCGGGGAGCGAGGACTGTTGGACAGGGCCGCATCAGAGTTCAACGAGTTCGGGGAGCTGCTGGACTTCCAGGTCCTGGCTGTGGCCGACTTCCACTCCGCCGTACGACGGGACGCGATGCCAGAACCGGTGTCGGTCACCGCCACGTTGTCCGACGGCTGGCACATGAACTCCACTCCCTATCAGACGTATCTCGGCACGGTGACCGCTGACGAGCTGGCCATGTGGTACGAGCAACACGGCAAACGGCTATTCGATCAGAACGTGCGTCACCCGCTGGGCCTGACCAACGTCAACGTGGCCTTGATCGACAGCCTGCTGACCAATCCCCACGAGTTCTGGTACTTCAACAACGGCATCACGGTGCTGTGCGACTCGGTCCGGACCGACTACTTCGCCCGGCGCGCTCAAGGTCAGCCGGTGCGCCTGGAGCTGGCCAATCCTCGGGTCGTCAACGGTGCGCAGACCGTGGCCGCCGTTCATCATGCATATGGGCGGGAGCCACAGTCGGTCGCCGAAGCACTTGTCGCGGTCCGGCTCATCTGCCTCGATGGGGCTCCTAGCGATCTGGCGCAGCGCATCACCCAAGCCACCAACACGCAGAACCACGTGGAGGCACGGGACTTCGCTGCGCTCGATCCTCAGCAGGAACTCATCCGCCAGGACTTCGCCCTGTCGCTGGACAAGTCGTACGCCCTCAAGCGCGGCGAGCCGGAGCCGACACCGGCCGCGGGGTGCAACGTGGCAGAGGCAGCGCTGGCCCTTACCTGCGCCTACCCCGATGCAGACCTGGTCGCCCGCTTTCGGCAGGACAGCGATGTCCTGTGGCGCCAGGGCTCCGGTGGTGTATACACCAGGCTCTTCGGCAGCCGTCCCAGTGCCCTGCAGATCTGGCGTTCCGTCAGGCTGCTGCGTCGGGTCCGCGACGAGCTGGCAGCTCTGGCCGACGGGCTGGAAGGCCGTGGCCGGGTAGTTGCCGACCAGGCCGACCTGCTGATCGCCCACATCGCCTTCCAGCTGATCGGTAACGATGGAATCGACGAACCGGGCGACGAGTGGGAGGCCCGGCTGGAGGCCACCGTGAAGCTGACCGGTGTCGTCCTGTCCACGCTGACCGATCGACTGAACGCCCGTTATGGCCAGCACGCCTTCCTCATCCGGACGTTCCGCGACGGACAGAGCTGCCGACACTTGGTGTCGGACGTGCTGGGGTCCCTGGAGCACGGGACTGAACGACAGGCCACCGCTCCTCGACGGCCGAGCCGCGAACGACGACCCAACACCGTACCTCTGCTGGTCGAGCACCGACTCATCAGTGACGGAACCCAGCTGGTCTACCGTCCGAACGGCGCTACGGAGAAAGAGGCCCTTCGCCATTGGCTGAGCGAGGCCCCGGAGCGGTACCTCGCCACCTGGGTCAACGACAGCCGCAGGCCCCTGGTCTGGGCGGTGGATGGCCGGCACTACTCGCCGAGCGGGCTGGTGCTGCGGATCTGGGAAGAGGCCCAATGGGCGGAGCGGCCGGTTGCGGTAAACGGCACGAGAAGCTGGTACCTGCCGGGCGAAGGCTCGTTGGCCGAGCTCGCCAGCGAGCTATTGGCGGATGCGAGGACGGCAGGCGACGGTCCAGGTGGGGAGTGAGGCACGCGTCCTCGACGATCGCTACGAACTGCGCCAGCGGCTCGGTGGCGGCGCCATGGGGGAAGTCCGACTGGGATACGACCGCCGTTCACGGCGTGCCGTCGCCGTCAAGCTGATCCGCCGGGAGCTGTTGGATCCCCGTCAGCGCGATGAACTGATCCAGCGCTTCACTCGCGAGGCCGACCTGCTCGCGCGCTTGAAGCACCCCGGCATCCCGGCGTTCCTCGACGCACGCCTGGACCTCGACGCGGGCGAGCCCTACCTGGTGATGGAACACGTCCTCGGCCAGGACCTCGCGGAGATCATCAGGGAAAGGCGCCGCCTGTCCGATCAGGAGGTCGTTTCCATTGCCATTCAGGTCTGCGACGTCCTCGAATACACCCACGCGATTCCCGTCATCCACCGGGACCTCAAGCCGGCCAACATCATGCTTACCGGCCGCCAGCACGTCATGGTGCTGGACTTCGGCGTGGCCAGGATGTTCAGAGTGGACCAGACCCAGCTGACCCAGGGCAACAGGGTGCTGGGTACCGTCGCGTACATGCCGCCCGAACAGTGCGAGGGGCGCGATGTCAATCCGCGTAGCGACCTCTACTCCCTGGCCTGCATGCTCTACGAACTCCTCACGGGAATCCCGCCATTCACCGGTGACAGCGCCGCCAGGGTCATGCACCAACACCAGTACCGCACACCGGAACCAGTCAGGCTGCTGTGCCCCGACGTCCCCCCGGCGTTGGAGGATGTCATCATGGCCGGGCTGGCGAAACGGGCGAGCCGCCGCCCGGCTACCGCCCGGGAGTTTCGCGAGCGTCTCGGCTCGCTGCATCGAAAGTCGGGTGAGCCCGGTGCCGCACCGTTGCCCGTTTCTGCCCGGGTTCCTGTGCCGACTGCCCCGGACCGCCCAGCAGCCGAGCCACTCCCCGTCCACGTGCGGATCACACAGGCGCAGGCGCTCTTCGACGAGGGACTGATCGTTCAGGCCATGCCCAGGTTTGCCGGCCTGACGCAAGATCTGGCGCGCCTCGGCCCGGAGCACGCCGATGACGCCGCACGATGCCGATTCGGGCTTGTGCGCTGCCAGACGCGTCTTGGATATCAAGAAGAGGCGCTGAAGGATCTACTGGCCCTCGCGGATGCACTGCGGCTGTGCCGACCACCCGACGACCTTCTGCTGCTCGATGTCCGATTCCACCTCGGTCAGCTGCTTCTCGACCTGGATGATCAGCACGGCATCAGCGAGCTCGCTGAGGTCTACCGGGCTCTGACGGCTGCCGGTCGAGCGGAGGACGCGGCGATGACCGCGGAGGTTCGTCGAGCGTTGACCCGGGCCACGCAGGGCTGACGCCCCGGTGACTGGCTGAGCTGTTGGGATCGGCCGTCTCCTCGCCGATTGTGGGCCGGCGTCGCCGCCTCGCGCGGAGTCGTTCTGGAGAAAGCGCATAACGTGTGTTCAGAGTCCGGCCGCGGAACGGCCGATCCGCGGGATCGTTCCTGACGAAGTTTCGGAGGCATCCGGCGTACTGATCAGTCGGGCTCGTCCGACCCGACGTCCTTTCGCATCACCGTACGCAACTCGGCGAGCGTGTCTTCGTACTCGCGTCGCGCGCCGGAGTACCTCTCGCCTCCGGCAAGGGTGCCCGGCTCTGCAAGGTCACGTATACGTCGATGCCTTGGAACGTCTTCTCCGATGCGACAACTGCCCTGGCCGAGGCGGTGATGGCTGCTTGGTGGCGAAGCTGGTAGCAGGGCGCCAAGCTGATCACCATTGCATGGTTCGCACGGCAGGAGAGCCGGGCCGGGGTGGCGATGAGGCACCCTCCTGTGAATGTTGGCAAATGACGGCCATTCGCGAGGGGCGAGTAGAGGCCTCCGCAAAGTGCGCGAGACCGGCAAGTTCCGGCGGGGCTGTTGTTTCGTAACCTGTCGACGTGACCCGCCATACACCGCCGCGCCCAGTGGACGTTGAGCAGCTGTTTCCCGAGGTGGCGCCCCTTCGGAGAGAAACCGTGCGGCTTCACCCACGTGTGGGTGAGCCGACGTGCGAAGACAGCTCGGTAGGAGGCCCGCTGCTGTGGCCGGTCGAGGATGCCTGGCCGCTATGCCCCGAGCACGAGACGTCGCCGATGGTGCCGGTCGTGCAGATCTACCGCACCAGCGTTCCTGACATCGTCCCGTTTCCCGAAGGGTGCGATCTACTCCAAGTTCTGTGGTGCCCACGGAAGCACAGCGGCCACCGCTGGGTCGTTCCGCATGTCCAATGGCGAGAGGCGGGTTCGGTCGGGAAGGTACTGGAGACTCCGCCGAGCCCGGCGGAGCTGTGGGAGAACTACGTCCCGCGCCCGTGTGCGGTGCATCCCGAGCTGGTGACGGAGTACCCCTATTGGGATCTTCATGACGACATGTGGGACGCGTTGGAATTCCGATTCCTGGACCTGGATCAGGAGACAGGCTGGGACTATCAGAGCCACCTCTCCACCGCCCCCGGGACGAAACTGGTCGGATACCCCGGCTGGTGCCAGGACCCCGACTGGCCGGAATGTACTGAATGCGGGAATCGAATGGAACACCTGCTGACAGTGGAGAGCACGGAAGCCGACGCCGTGTCACGGCGCGCCTGGACCCCGATCGAAGAGGAGCACACGCCCTCCGAGGGTCCGGGCCTGGTACTGGGCGATCTGGGCGGTGTGTACCTGTTCGAGTGCCACACTTGCCCTGGTCGTCCGTTCACGCACCGCTACGACTGCCCATAGTGACGGCCCCGACCAATACCCTGACTCGGCGACAACCGACACCGCCTCGACGAGAGCCGTGAGCGGCATCGTCGACCTGCCTCTGCTCCCGCTGCCGGATCGCGTCGCAGAGCTCCGCAGCATGCAGTCACACCACGTCAGGCCGTGGACTGGCCGTTGACGCGGTACTCCTCGGAGGGCAGCGAGTCCCATTGAGTATGCGCACCGTCGCGCGTCACCACGAACAACGGACGCGATCGGAAGACCTTCCCGACCAGTTGCCCGCGCATCGACCCCGGAATAATCCGGACCTGCGTAGCCCTCGGGCGTGTAGCGAAGGTACACGCCCATTGCCTCGGCATACGTGATCGCGTCGCTCAGCGCTCGGGACCGCCGCAGGTGCACCGCGCAGGTGCACCGACTTGCGCTCCACGTGCCAGTAGATCACCACGCCGGTGCCCCGGTAGCGCTGGTGCCACTTGGTCACGAAGTTGCTGGACCAGTCGCCGAGCATGCGGCTGTCGGAGACGCACGCAGTGCCCGCACCCCACCATCCCTCGCTCCTGGCGGCGAAGGTGTGGTCGACCAGCTTGATCAGCGCGGACCCAGCGCGAACAGCACCAGCAGCAGCCGACGGCGCAGGACGTCGCGTGGGATCGCCTCCTAAAGAGTCATCTCAATCGGTCAGTGCGCTTCGGTGGGTGAGAGCCGGGTGCTGTTCGGTCCAGGCGCGACGGCTTGACCGTGATGTGAGACTTGCAGCATGAATATGGGGCGTGAGTCGCGGTGGGAAAAGGACGCAATGACGGTGGAGATCGTTTTTGCTCTGGTGACTGCCGTCGTGCTGGCTGCGGCGGTCTTTGCCGTCGCTCTGACTCTCGCACTGGCTTTTGGCGCCTCCGGCCCAGCAAGGAAGGGCGCGTTGGCGGGGGGTGCACTGCTCGGAGCGGCGGTCGGCGTGTGGCGTCTGGTACGAGTGCTGCGTCGGTTCGACGCGCAGCGTCGTAGAGGTCACTGAGTCCGGGCTTCCTCCTCGGGGTCGGTGGCTTGCCGGCGTGGGGATCGTTCAGCGGCTGGTGCCGGATGAGTTGTGGGAGCTGTTTCAGCGCGTGGTGTCGGCGTACAAGTGGACGTGCGCCACCTCGTACGGATGAGAGTGCACCAAAGCTGATGCGGGGAGGGGTTGGAGCCGCGAGCCTGCTGTCGTC